>CAVESC010000022.1:0-32415 GCA_963618275.1 Bacteroidaceae bacterium | reverse complement strand
AATCTTTTTATAGTTTTTTCTTCCCTATCGGTGCTATAATAGGAAAGTATTAATAAGGAGGACTTGAATGTTATGTCAAAAATTATTTCTGTAAACGCTGGAAGTTCATCTTTAAAATTTCAATTATTTGAAATGGATGATGAAACAGTTATTACTTCTGGTGTTATTGAAAGAATTGGTTTAGAAGATTCTATCTTTACTATTAAATATAATGGAGAAAAAGATGTCACAACTTTACCAATTGAAAACCATAAAGTTGCTGTTCAACTTTTATTAGACACTTTAATTAAAAAAGAAATTGTTAAAGATTTAGATGAAATCAAAGGTGTAGGACATCGTGTTGTCCAAGGTGGAGCTTATTTTGATCAATCAGTTATTATTGATGAAGACGTTGTTGCTAAAATTGATGAATTAAAATCATTAGCACCTTTACACAATCCTGCTCACTTAACTGGATATTATGCTTTTAAAGAAGCTATTCCTAATGCTGGTGCTGTCGCTGTTTTTGATACAGCTTTCCATCAAACATTAGAACCAAAAAGCTATATTTATCCAATTCCTTACAAATATTATGTAGAAAATAAAGTACGTAAATATGGTGCTCATGGAACAAGTCATTTTTATGTTTCATCACGTTGTCGTGAAATGATGGGAAATCCTGAACATTCTCGTATTATTGTTGCTCACTTAGGAGCTGGTGGTTCTTTAACTGCTGTTAAAGATGGTAAATCAATAAATACATCTATGGGATTTACACCACTTGCTGGAATTATGATGGGAACACGTTCTGGAGATGTTGATCCTTCAGTTATCGATTATTTAATCGAAGAAGTTGGATTAGATATGAAAGAAGTTATCAAAATGCTTAATAAAGAATCTGGATTACTTGGTGTTTCTGGTGTATCTAGTGACTTTAGAGATGTTCAAGAAGCTGCTGCTAATGGTAATGAAAGAGCTCAACTTGCTTTAGATATCTTCTTTAGAAGAGTTATTGCTTATATTGGTCGTTATTTCATTGCTTTAGGTGGAGTTGATGCTATTTGCTTTACAGCAGGTATTGGAGAAAACTCATTCTTTGCTAGAAAAGAAATTTGTAATTTATTAGCTGAGGCTTTAGGTATTGAAATTGATGATGATGCTAATGTTAACGGTAAAGGTGATCGTTTAATTTCTACACCAAATAGTAAAGTTAAAGTTTATGTTATCCCTACAAATGAAGAATTAGTTATCGCTAGAGATACTAAGAGATTATTAAACTTATAAAAAATAAGGTCTCGAAATGAGGCCTTTTAATTTTCTTCAAAAATAATATGTTTTATGTAATCTTTTATTTTTTCTCTATCTGTTAATACATCACAAAATCTCTTTCTCATATCTAATCTTTGAATATCGACAACGCGCATATCACTTAACTGCATCCTACTTTTTATACGATATTTCCTAATTTTAGCAACAATATCTAACTCATATTCTGTAGATTCTGGCGCATCTTTTTTTATAGATGTACAAGGAACCACCAACATTTTAGAGCCAAAATCTTTTAAAATATAACACCAATGCCCATCCATTAATTCTTTGGGAAATCCTCTACCAATATTAAAATAGGCCATTTGATGTATCATTGGACGACGATGTACGTGATAATATGTTTGATCCGGTTCTTGATTTTCATCTTCTACCAACTGACAATAAAAATATTCTAATTGTCTTGTTTGATGTAATAAAGAATAGGTATATTTTTCTACATCATAACATTCTGTTTCCTTCAAATTTTTTAAAGATTTTTTCATTTCATCCATGTTATATTCCATGGACATTTCCATTTTTTTGTTTTTCATAAAAAAACACCTCCATTATTATATCGTAAAAAAAATCATTTTTTCTTCTTTTTTTTTAAAAAATTTGGTGTTGATTTATAAATAAGTAGTCTATATAATAGATGCGGTTATAAAATGAGTCTTAAAACATGAGCGCCAGGACTGCATTGCAGTTGACGAGGGCTAGACTTATCGAAAAATTCGGCGGATGGTCTAGAGGTATGATACTACCTAAACGATGAACAAAAACTACAAGCGATTGTAAAACAAATTCATCTGGTATCCTCTTTTTTATAACCACACATATAAATATATAAAGGAGGATTTTTTAATGTGTGGAATTACTGCCATTAGTGCAAACAAAGAAGCCCTACCATTTTTACTTCAAGGGCTAGAAAAATTAGAGTACCGAGGATATGATTCTGCAGGTATTACAACAATTGAAGGAAATCATTTATTTACAAAAAAGGCAAAAGGACGCCTTCAAAATTTAAAAGATTTATTAAAGGATGAAAATGTTTTAGGGCATGTAGGGATTGGACATACAAGATGGGCTACTCATGGGATCCCATCAAATTTAAATTCTCATCCCCATACTAATAATGATGAAACTATTTCTTTAGTTCATAATGGAATTATTGAAAACTATAGAGAACTTAAAGAAATTTTAATTTTACAAGGATATCAATTTCATTCTGAAACAGATAGTGAAGTAGTTGTTCACTTGATGGACTATTACTATAAAAAAGAAAAAAATTTACAAAAAGCATTAGAAAGAGTTATTACAAGAATCGAAGGAAGTTACGCTTTATGTATTGTTTCAACAATTGAACCCGATAAGGTTTTTATCGCTAAAAAAGATAGTCCTTTAGTTATTGGAAAAACAGCAGATGCTTCTGTTGCAGCAAGTGATATTCCAGCTATTTTAGATTACACAAAAGATGTTTATTTCTTAGAAGATTATGAAATAGCTATTTTAAACAAAGGAAATGTTTCTTTCTTTGATCAAAACGGTAACCCTATTGAAAAAGAAATAACAACAATTCCTTATGATAATGAAGCTGCTCAAAAAGGTGGTTATGATACATTCATGTTAAAAGAAATTCATGAACAACCTTATGCCATCGCTGAAACTTTAAGAGGACGTGTTGAAGGAACAGACAGAATTGTTTTACCTGAATTAGATGCAATCCATGATAAATTTAAAACTTTCAATAAAGCTTACTTTGTAGCTTGTGGAACTGCATATCATGCTTGCCTTTCAGGAGCAAATATTTTAGAAAGATTAACAGGAATCCCTACTTTCACTCAAGTAGCAAGTGAATTTAGATATTGTGATCCAATCGTTGATGAAAAAACAATGTGTGTCTTTGTTTCACAATCTGGTGAAACTGCTGATACAATGGCTGCATTACGTTTAGCAAAAGAAAAAGGATGTACAACTATCGCTATAGCAAATGTTTTAGGATCATCTATTTCTCGTGAAGCTGATCATACAATATATACATGTGCAGGTCCTGAAATTGCTGTTGCTTCAACAAAAGCCTATACAACTCAATTAATTGTTTTATTATTACTTGGTATGTATATTTCTCAAGCTTTAGGAAATGAAAATGAAGATTATAAACGTATTATTGAAGGTATTGCTTCTTTACCTCAACATATTGAAAATATTTTAAAAGATGAAAAAATCTTTGAACATTATGCATCTTATTTAAAAGATTTAAAAGACGCTTATTATATTGGTAGAAGTTTAGATTATGCAACTGTTTTAGAAGGAGCTTTAAAATTAAAAGAAGTTTCATACGTTCATGCAGATGCTTATATTGCTGGTGAATTAAAACATGGACCTATTGCATTAATCGAACAAGGAAGTTTAGTGATTGCCGTAGCAACACAACCTCGTATTGCTGCTAAAACAATTTCTAACATTCAAGAAACAATTGCTCGTGGAGCTAATGTTATCTTGTTTACAATCGACGGTCAAGAAGTAGGAAATGTCAAAGAAACATATATCCTACCTGATGTAGATCCAATTTTACAATCTGTTTTAGTTGCTGTACCTTTACAATTAATCGCTTATTATGCTGCAGGTCTTAAAGGTTGTGACGTTGATAAACCACGTAACTTAGCAAAATCAGTTACTGTTGAATAACAAAAAGGCTTTATGAATTTATTTCATAGAGCTTTTTTTTACTTTATTTTATTATATCAACAAAAAAAGCGCCTAAGCGCTTTTCTAACTATCTTCTTAATCCTAATCTTTGTACTAAAGAAGCATATCTTTCGATATCTTTATTTTTTAAGTATTTTAATAAATCTCTTCTTCTACCAATTTTCTTTAATAAACCTCTATTTGAGTGTTTATCTTTTGGATGTTGTTTGAAGTGACCATTTAATTTGTTGATATCTGCAGTTAATACAGCGATTTGTACTTCTGGAGAACCAGTATCTCCTTCTTTAGTAGCGTATTCTTTCATGATAGCTTGTTTTTCTTGTTTTGTTAACATTTCATTTATCCTCCATATGTTAATATCTTGGCAATATCCAAGCTATACGTTGAGTATTCGCATATCCTAGACATTGTTGCACGACTATTATAACAAAATACTTTATAATTTCAAAGACTTTTTTTTATTATTTTTCTAATCTTTTGTATATTGCCTTTTTGTTTAATACTGTTAAAAATCAATAAAATAAATGGTGCAATAATAAGTCCCCAAATCCCAATAAGTTTCATCAAAAGATACATGACAATAAACATATAAATAAAAGGTATTTTAATTTCTTTAGCTAAAAGATGTGGTTCTAAAATATTCCTTATTAATGCAATAATTCCATAAATAATTAAAAGTTTCAATGAAAAAGCAATTTGATTTAAACAAGCTAATATTATAATCCAAGGAAACATAATCATTTCAATACCTAATATTGGAAAAAAATCAAAGAAAGCAATAAAAAAAGATAGATTTAGTGCTTGTTTGATGCCAATAATATAAAAGCCTAAATAAAGTCCTATAAATGTTACAATAAACAAAATACTATATGTCTTAACAATAATAAAAAACGTTTCTATAAAGGAAGATATAAGCATTGTATAGATACTTTCTTCTTTCTTTTGAAAAAAAGGCTGATGAAATAAAAAAAGTAATGTTAAAAAGAAATGAATAAAAAGACAAGCAATAAAATGGACCATATTCATTGCAAGTGATAAAGCATATTGGACGCTTGTTGAAAGAATGTTTTGAATAATTGTTTGAATTTGTTGATAAAATTGAGTAAAAAAAGAAATGAGATATTGGTGTGTAAGAAGTTCTTGATAAAGCATTTCGATGAAACTTGGCAAAAATGAAAGTGTTTTAATAAAGAATAGGCATGAAAAGAAAATAAAAAGAAAGAAACAGACATATAAAAAAATAAAAATCATAATCGTCATGATTGTTGAAAGAATTTTATTTTTTATATGCAACTTTTCTAAAATCAAATCAATACATGGCTTTAATAAAATTGCTGATAAATAACTTAAAACAATAATTAAACATTTCTTAAATAAAAAATAAATCGCACAACTTCCTAAACAAAAAAATATTCCATAATATAAAAAATTAATTAACCAACGTTTTTTCTTTTCCATATTATAAAATATAAAAAAAGAAGATGATTATTCATCATCTTCTAACATTTTTAATTCTTTTTCACCTGTAATATATTTTAGAATTTCAGTTGCTGCTTCTTTAGGACCATTATGTTCATTACCTTTAATTCCTAAACGTGTACGTAATTGTCCAACCTTAACCCCTTGATCAAACATACGTTGGAAATAATCTTGTAATAATGGTTCACATTGATCTTGTCTTTGAACAGGACCAAATGGGTTAGCAAAGTAACTTCCTACTAAACCGTATTCAGTTGTAGTTCCTTTAGCCATACGATTACCAGCTCTAAAGACTTTAAGAGCATCATCAACATTATCAAAGAAGCTTAATGAATCACCATCTTCTTCATAGTTATTAGCATATAAGAACATATCAACATCATGTTTAGCAACAACATCTTTATATTCTGTAATTGGAATAACGATACGTGCATTCACTTTATCTGGATTCATGAAAACAGATCTATCTAATTCTTTAAAACTATAACCAGCATCTAAATCATCAAGTCTTACGAAAGCCCCAATTTCTGTACCTGATGTTTTAACTGTTCCTTTTTCATCTAATGATAATAATCCCATATCATCATAAACAGTAATTAAATCTCTAATATAAGCTGCTCCATAAACTTTGATTTGTTCAATAGTTTCAGATTTACCAGCTCCACTGTCACCCATAACAACAATATTTTTTGTTTCACCATTTTGTAAAGTGATTTGTACCATTGCTCCATGGATTGGAAGTTGTTTTTTATTAATTTTTCTTACATTGTGTAATGTAAGCATCATTTTCTTCATATAACCAAAATAATCAAATTCATCATTTGCTGAAAGTAAAGCAACCATCATATCATTTTCATCATCTTGATAGAAATATTGATGTTTTTTGCCATCTTCATAACCATAGACATAAATCATATCTGGTTTTCTATTACGATATTCTTCTTCTGTTGCTAATTGGAATAAGTTACATAAAGTAACTCCTTGTGCCATATAAGCAACATTGAAATAAACAAAGCATAATAGATCTCCTACTTTTGCAGGATAACAGAACCATTGATCTGGATCAAATTTTAAATCTTCAAGTGGGTTTTTCTTTGTTTCAGGAAAAACACCATCTCTTTTATTACGTTTTGAATAAGTAATAAAAGGTGGATGAATAATAACTGATTCAATAAATGGAATATTGTCTAAACAACGATATTCATAAGGTAAAAATGAACGCATATTTGAAACACGTAACCCTGCATTAACACCTGCAGTGATTTGACGTAAAACATTTTCACTTTGTCCAATACATTTATTTTTAATTGATCGATATACTGATAAAACAAGCGCTTCAAAGTTAGCTTGTGCATCAGCGAATTGAACGTTTTGATATCCCCCTCTTGATTCTTCGTTATAAACCACACTATAACGTTGTAAACGACGCCAGAATAAATAGATATCTTCAATTACTTGTGTAAATTCATCCATATCTCTAAAATATGGAGCAAATTTAGGATAAATTGAAGCTAATTCCTTAGGATCCATAACGAGTAATAATCTAAAAACCGTTCTTAAATCATCAACAATATCAATACTTTCTTTTTGAACTTCTCTCAAGTATTCATAAGCTGTTGTTTTCTTTCTTTTGATATCGTGTACATACCCTTTAAGTACACGTGCAAAAGATTCGCTTTCAATCAACTCACAACGTGATTGACAGTATTCTTCTGAAAAGTTAAGAATTGCATTTCCTCTAGTAATTTTAAATTTATATGACATTTTATCATCCTTTCCACCAATAAGATTCCCCATACATTGCCTTATTGATTGACATTATCTTACCATAATTTTTTTTACAAGCAAAATAAAAACAGTAAAAATATGACTATTTTTCAATTTTTTTGCTTAAAATTATACAATTGAGAGTTATTTATTATATGAATATTTTTTTATTACATATCCATACAAAAAAAGACTCCTATAAAGGAATCTTAAAAAAGACTTTACCAATAACATCATCATCAAAATCAAAATATCCTAATTTTCTAGAATCTAAAGAATGATTACGATTATCACCCATTACAAAAACTTTTCCTTTAGGAATATCTATAGAAATATCTTCGGTATTCATCTTTTCTTTGATATAGTTTTCTTTTAATTTTTTTCCATTGATATAAACTTCATTATTTTTAATGTCTAGATGGTCACCACCTACAGCAATAACTCTTTTAATAATAAGAGTATCTTCTAAGCCATCATCATAATCAACAATAATAATATCATCTTTTTTAGGCTGACTACGTTTATAAAAAACTTTATCAATTAAAACGATATTGTTTTGAAAATAAGTATTTTCCATACTTGAACCATTAACTCTTGATATTTGAACAAACTGTAAAAATATAAAAGTAACAATTACTGTTAAAACAATGACTTTGACATATTCTAATATAATTGAAGTTGTACTTTCTTTTCTTTCATTCATAAAATCACCTGAATGAATTATATCACTTAATGTGATTCATTCAAATGTTTTCTTAACTTTGTAATAATTTTCTTTTCTAATCTTGAAACTTGCACTTGAGAAATATTTAATCTTTGTGCTACCTTTTCTTGATTAAAATCTAATTGATATCGCATATACAAAATAAGTTTTTCTTTTTCATCAAGTTTTTCAATTTCTAATTTTAAAGCAATTTTTTCAAACCACATCGTATGATGTTTATCTTCTATTCTTTCTTCCATTGAAATCGTAGATCCATCTTTTTCATATATAGGCTCAGATAATGATGTTGGATAATAAGAAGCGTCTATAGCTTCTACTACATCCATAACATCAACCTCTAATTCTTTTGCTATTTCTTGGACTGTTGGTTCATATCCATAAAGTGTGATTAACTTTTCTTTTGTTTTATTAATTTTCAAATTAAGTTCTTTTAATGACCTAGATACTTTAATTGTACCATCGTCCCTAAAATATCTTTTAATCTCCCCCATAATAATAGGAACAGCATAAGTTGAAAATTGTACACCATAATGAACATCAAAATTATTAATTGCTTTCATCAATCCAATACATCCTATTTGAAATAGATCTTCTTTATCATAATAATTATTTTTAAAGCGATGAACGATTGACCACACAAGTCCTAAATTATTTTTAACAATAAGCTCTTTAGCACTTTGATCCCCTTTTTGCGCTAATTCAATACTCTTTAAAATATCTTCTCTAGTCATGAACGATTCTTTTTTTCATCATGAGTTGAGTTCCTAAATCTAAAGAAGATTCAATCGTCATTTCATCACATAATGCTTCTATAATACTTAATCCCATTCCAGCATGTTCTAATTCTTTTTTAGAAGAAAACATCGGTTGTTTAGCCTTTTCAATATCTTGTATTCCTTGTCCTTTGTCAATTACATAAATTGTCAATGTATCATCTTCTATAAACGCTTTAACCTTAACTAAACAACCTCTATCTCCATTATATCCATGGATAATTGCATTAGAAACAGCTTCTCCAACAATCGTTTTAATTTCTACGATCTCATCTACTGTAGGATTTAAACAAACAACAAAAGAAGCAATACATGTTCTTACAAACGGCTCATTTTCTAAAGCTGCACTAAATGACAATGACATTTCATTGGTCATATTTGAACCTCCTTTAAATATTCCATAATTTCAAATAAACCACTTAATTCAAAGACTTTATACGCCGTATTAGATAATCTGCTTAAAAATAGTTTTCTTCCTTCTTTTGATAATTGTTGATATCTACCTAAAACCAGTCCTACTCCCGCACTATCTATAAACGTTGTATGTTTAAAATCAAAAATAACATCTTGTTCATTCATAGCAAGAATAACATTCAATTTATTACGATAATAAGACACATTATAACCATCTATCTCTCCATAAAATGAAATGATTAATTGATTGTTTTTTATTTGATATTCCATCTTATTTTCCATTTTTTCATCTCCTTAAAAGCATCTTATCGCATATTAAAAATTAAAAAAATAGATTCGACAAAACTAGAAATAAAGACAAAAAAAGAGTCTAAATCAGCGATTTATAGACTCTCACTATTTTATCTAAAAAATTCATTTTTTTGACATTCTCTTCTAAATACACAGGATAGCTTGCAATGGTCTTTCCCTGTTTAGTTAAAATCAATTCACCAACTTCTTTATTTTTAGAAATAGGAAGTTTAATATCATTATATTTGATTTTTGTCTTTATTTTAGCAGTATTTGCCTTATCATTTAAATAATAAATATCATCTAAGTTAATAACATTTACTTCTTGTTCAATCAAATCTTTCAATTTTAAAGTATCTAAAACAGTTCCTTTTTGATAAAGTTTAACCTGTTGATACTTAGAAAAGCCATAGTTCAATAAACCTTTCATATCTTCATTTCTCGTTTGTGGTTTATCTTCATTCATTAAAACTCCAATCAATCTCAAATTATTTTTTTTGCATGTTGTGACAATACAATAGCCTGCTTCTTTAGTGTAACCTGTTTTTAAGCCATCAACCCCTTGATATTGTTTTAAAAGTTTATTTGTATTAACTAACCAAAATTTTTGTTGATTTTTTTCTCTAATATAACTATCATACAAAGAAGTAACTGAAAATAGCTTTTTGCCCCCTATTTTAATCAAATACGCTCCCATTGTTGCTAAATCTTTAGCACATGTATAATGATTCGCATCATGTAATCCTGTACAATTTTCAAAATGTGTGTTAACCAATTTTAGTTTTTGAGCTTTTTCATTCATCATCTTGACAAATTCTTGATGACTTCCAGCAATTCCTTCTCCGATTAAAACAGATGCATCATTCGCTGAAGCTATTGCAACACATTTAAAAAGTTCATAAACACTCATCGTTTCATTCTCTTCTAAATAAACTTGGCTTCCTCCCATACTTGCTGCATAAGCTGAACAACTAAGCGTATCATTCCATTTTATTCTTTTTTCTTTAATCGCTTCAAATAATAAAATCATTGTCATTATTTTAGTTGTTGAAGCTGGATATAATCTTTTTGTTTCATTTTTACAATATAAAACCTGTTGACTATTAGCATCTATTAAAATAGCACTTTGAGCGCCTTGAGCAAGTTCATCAGCATAAACAGGTCTAATTGAGGAAAATACTAAAAGCATAATGACTAATAAACATATTTTCTTTTGTAACATCTTGATCGCCTCAACATATTATATGTTTTTTTGTCATTTTATTAATAAAACTGCTTTTATTTATCATTTTATAAAAAATAATGCTAGGCTAAAACCTAACATTATTCATCTCCAAATGAAATTCCAATAGCTTTTGCTGCTTTTACTAATTCACCATTTGGATCAACATGTTTTTGTTGACCTATTTTAGCTGCACCAATAACTTCTTCTAGAGAAGTATATCCCATTTTATCACCATTAATTGTTACAACATTTCCAAATTTGCCTTCATTAATAAGTTCTACCGCAGCTACACCATAACGAATTGATAAAATACGATCATAAGCCGTAATATCTCCACCACGAATAATATGTCCTGGATTTACAGAACGTACTTCATGATTTGGAATTACTTTTTCTAAATCATCTGCTACTTTAGCAGCTAATCCTGAATAACGAACTGGATCTGGACTATCTTCTACAATTTTACCAATAACTTTTGTTCCATCTGCATATTTAGCACCTTCTGCAACAGCTACAACTGTATATGGTAATCCCATTTCATCACGTTTTTTAATTGCTTTAGCAATATTTTCAATTGTAAAAGGAATTTCTGGAATTAAACATACACCTGCATTTCCAGCAAGACCTGCATATAATGTAATCCATCCAGCATCTCTACCCATTAATTCACAACAAATAACACGATGATGTGATTTTGCTGTTGTTTGTAAACGATCTATAAATTCTGTTCCCACAGACATTGCTGAAATAAATCCATAAGTAACATCAGTACTAGCTAAATCATTATCCATTGTCTTAGGTACACCGATAACATTAACACCTTTTCTAGAAAAATCTCTCGCACTTGTAAGCGTTCCATCTCCACCTAAAATAACTAAAACGTCAACACCATCTTTTTTCAAGTTTTCTACAGCAACATCTGAAACATCTTTCTTGACTTTTCCACCATGACCAT
Source organism: Bacteroidaceae bacterium (assembly GCA_963618275.1). GTDB lineage: Bacteria > Bacillota_I > Bacilli_A > Erysipelotrichales > Coprobacillaceae > Faecalibacillus. The sequence continues at coordinate 20,794 of CAVESC010000022.1, read as the reverse complement.
CATCTACTAAATAATCAAATAAATTATCTTTATTAGAACTATATAAAATAGTTCCTCCTTCTTTATAGATATCTTCTACTGATTCCTCAGTAAGTTCAACATAATTATTATGATATAATCCTCTATATCCATAAACAAATCCAATCACTTCATAACCATATTTAGAGATTGCAGTTTTAGTAATTGTACGAATAACAGCATTTAAGCCCGGACAATCACCTCCACCAGATAATAATGCAATTTTTTTGACAGTACTTCCCATAATTTTCTTCCTCCATACTATATAATTATAAATTCTAGAAGAAGAAAAAACAACACTTTTTTTGTAAGCGTTTACACAATACGTAATTTTTTCATAAAAAAAAGAGTTTTACGAAACTTATCGTAAAACTCGTCAATTCTCTATTTTGGTAAAAATACTAAGAAAATTACAAAACAAACATCTAAGATCCATACAATTGGTTTGATTTCTTTAATTTTACCAACACCAATCATAGAAACTGTATATGTAATAAATCCAATAGCAATACCATTTGAAATAGAATAAGCTAAAATCATGAAAATAACTGTCATGAATCCACTTGCTGCATAAACAAGATTATCCCATTCAATACCTTTTAATTGTTGTGCCATTAAAATACCAACAATAATTAGTGCTGGCGCTGTAACTGCACTTGTAACGCATGAAAGTAATGGTGAGAAGAAAACAGATAATAAGAAACATACTCCTGTTATAACAGCAGTTAGACCTGTTCTTCCTCCTACTTCTACACCTGATGTTGATTCAACAAATGATGTAACAGTTGAAGTTCCTGCAACAGAACCAATAACAGTACCAATTGAATCTGCTAATAAAGCGCGATCTACATTTTCTGGATTTCCAGTTTCATCTACTAAGTTTGCTCTATTACATACAGCAACTAAAGTTCCAGCAGTATCAAAGAAATCAACAAATAATAATGAGAAAATTGCTACGTAACATTGTGGATGTGAAGTTAATTCTCCAAGTCCTGAAGCAAATGCTCCTACTAATGAAAAATCAAAGTCAAATGAAATAACTCCTGTAGGAATCGCTGGCATACCTTTAACACCACAAACTCCTGCAATAATTCCTACAACAGCTGTAATAACTAAACCATAGAAAACAGCTCCAGGAACATTTTTAGTTAAAAGTAATAAAGTAATTAAAATACCAAATACAGCTAAAATAACTGTAGGTTCTTGTAAGTTACCAAGACCTACAAATGTTGATTCATTCGCAACAATGATTCCTGCATTTTTTAAACCAATAAAAGCAATAAAGAATCCAATACCTGCACCAATTGCTAATTTTAGTTGAGCAGGAATTGCATTAATAATCATTGTTCTAATTCCAGTAATTGAAATCACTAAGAAAATGATTCCTGATACAAAGACACAAGCTAATGCCCCTTTATAAGATAATCCCATACCAAAACAAATAGTATAAGTAAATAAAGCATTAACTCCCATACCTGCAGATAAAGCTACTGGGTAGTTTGCAACTAACCCCATAATAATTGTTGCCACTGCAGAGGAAATAGCAGTTGCAAGGAAAACCCCTTGAACAGACATTCCAGTTTCACCAAGCATTGCTGGGTTGACAGCTAAAATATAAGCCATTGCTAAGAAAGTTGTCACACCGGCTAAAATTTCAGTTTTTACTGTTGTGCCTTTTTCATTTAATTTGAAAAACTTTTCTAACATAAATTTCTCCCTTCTTTAAAACGCTATTATCGTACATCATTTTTAATAAATTGACAAGCAAACAAAAAAGCACTTATAGAAAAAGTGCTAATATTAAGGGCATAAAGACTGCCGGCAAAAGATTCCCTACTTTAATTTTTGTATGAAAACATAAATTAGTTCCTACTGCAAAAATTAAAACTGAACCCACAAAAGAAATATTAGAAATCATACTTGTTGTAAAATAAGGTGCTAAAAAAGAAGCACAAACCGTTAGTAATCCTTGATAAACAAAAATAGGAATTGCTGAAAAAATCGTTCCCACGCCAAGTGTTGAAGCAAAAACCATGACAATTACAAAGTCCATTACCGCTTTAGAAATTAGAACACTTGGATCATGTAACAAACCATCTTGAAAAGATCCAACGATTGCCATTGCGCCTACGCAAATAACAAGTGATGTTGAAACAAACCCCTCAATAAATTTAGAATCATTACTTTTTACTTTACTTTTTAAGTAAAAGCCAAATTGTTCAATTCTTTTTTCAATATTAATAAATTCTCCTATTAAAGCTCCAAAACATAAAGATAAAACAAGAATTAAAGAACCCGTTGATTCTAATCCTGATTTAGAAATCTTTAACATGCCTGTCATTGCTCCAGAGATACCGACAAATAAGACTGCTAAACCAATTCCTTGCATAATTGTTTCTTGATATCTATTTTTTAAACCATTTTTAAATAATAAACCAATAATACCACCCGCAATAACAGCTATAGTATTAACAAGTGTCCCTAATCCAAACATTCAAACAATCCTAACCTTTCCATTTCATAATATACACCATCGTTCTCCACACTTTCACAAATGCTATTAGCACTTTCTTTAAGCTCTTGACAGGCATTTTCCATGGCTACACCATAATTACAAACTTGTAACATTTCATAGTCGTTCATGCTATCTCCAAAAGCAATCGTATCTTCCATTTTCATATGAAGTGTTTCAACGACTTTTTTAATAGCAAGACCCTTGTCAATTCCTTTTTTGATAATTTCACCATTAATAGTGTGTTGACTAAACATTTCATGAACAATAAAGTGATAATTTGGTAAGAGTGCTTTTGCTTTTTCAATATCTTCTCCATTAAAAGCAATGAAACAAAGTTTATGAATTCCTTGTTCTTGATATTTACTTATATCAACCATATGATATTCTTTCTTTTGTTGTTCTTTTAATCTTTCAAATTCTGAATTTGTTCCTTCATCACCTAACAAGGCATGTGCAAAGTAATGGCGTAATTCTTCACTGGCAAATGTCATATAAGTTGATTCTAAATTATAAAGAATATGATTTTTCTCAAAAACCTTTCTTGCTTGTTCAACCTCTTCTTTTTCTAAGTAAGTTGTTTCAATTACTTCTCCTTTAATTTCAAGATAACCACCAGCTGAACAAATACAGCCATCAAAATCATCTGACATAATGCTTTCAATACCTACACGATTTCTTCCTGTACATAAAAAAATCAAATGTCCATTTCCTCTTGCTTTTTTAATTCCTTTTTTTACAAGAGGCGATAAAGGATAATTTGGTGTGACTAATGTTCCATCTATATCTAAAAATACTATTTTTCTCATTGTTCTTCCCCTTTTTCAATGCTTTTATTTTAATTGTTTTTCTTTCTTTTAGCAACAAAAAAAGAGAGCAACGCTCTCTAACGCATAATAATATAAGCTAAATAAGCAACATAAAGAAGAAGCATGATGATTCCTTCTTTACGATCAATTTTATGTTTCGTAAATCCAAAATATAAAACAACTAAAGAGAAAATAGTTAAAATAAGAATATCTATAATATTTTCAAAGATAAAAGCAATTGGACTAATTGTTGAAGCAATACCTAAAACAAATAAAATATTAAAAACATTTGATCCTATAACGTTTCCAAGAGCCATATCTACTTCACCTTTTTTAGCAGCCACCATTGAAGTAGCAAGTTCTGGTAAAGAAGTTCCAAGAGCAACAATGGTAAGACCCACTAAATTTTGTGACATTCCTAAAGATAAAGCAATACTTGAGGCACTGTCTACTACAAAATCTCCACCAAATTTAATAGCAATGGCTCCTCCAACAATATAAATCAAACTCAATCCCATCGAAATAACTTTAATTTCTTCTTCCTCTTGATATGTATTCATCGCTTTTTTAGCCGAAATAATCATATATGCAATATATCCTACAAATAAAATTAAAAGAATAATGCCATCAATATGTCCTAATGTCATCCCAAAATAACCAAAAACCATTAATAAAATAGCACATAAAATAGAAAATGGAAATTCTCTTTTAAGCGTATCTCTTTGCACCGCAATTGGTACAAATAAAGCAGAAATACCACAAACCACCATTAAATTAAAAATATTTGAACCAACGGCATTAGCAACTGCTAAAGCATTATTTCCATCCATCGAAGCTGTAATACTGACAGCACATTCAGGTAAACTTGTTCCCATGGCCACAATTGTTAAACCAATAATTAATGAAGGAATATGAAATCTTGTGGCAATAGAAGAACTTCCTTCTACAAAGAAATCTGCTCCTTTCATTAACAATACAAAACCAACAATCAGAACTAATAATGATACAAACACATTTGTCATAACTTTCTCTCCTTTAAAATATTCCTAAATGTTCTAATAAGATTTTTAAACCAATGGCAATTAAAATAATCCCACCAGCAATTTCTGCTTTATGTTCATATTTTGACCCAAAAATCTTACCAATATAAACACCAATAAAAGAAATAACAAAAGTTGTACATCCTATAATGCTCATACATTCAACAATTGGATAATTTAAAAAAGCAAAAGTAATTCCTACTGCTAAAGCATCAATTGATGTCGCAATTGCGAGTAAAAACAATTCCTTTAAATCTAATTTAAATTCTCCCTCTTCTTCATCATCTTCTGCCTTAATTCCATCAATAAGCATCTTTCCACCAATAATTCCTAATAAAATAAAAGCAATCCAATGATCAATACTTGTAATATAGCTTTCAAAACCTCTACCTAAAAACCATCCTGTAAATGGCATTAAAGCCTGAAAGCCTCCAAAAAATAATGCAATAATGAAAACATCTCTCTTTTTTACCTTTTTCATTGATAAACCTTTACAAATAGACACCGCAAAAGCATCCATTGAAAGACCTACACCAATCAAAAAGATCTCAATAAATAAACTCATACCAAATTCCTTTCTTCCTAAAATAAAAGAGGCCCATGCATAAAAAAACTTATGCATGAGTCTCGTTCTTTAAGATTTGCCAGGCTTACGCCATGATGTTGACAAACCGCGTCCTAAGACGTGTACTACTCCCTCATTCAACATCTTGATATTATCAAAGTCTCTAAGTAAAAGCAAGTTATTTTTTGACTTTTACACTTACAAATTTACAAATAAAGATAATAATTGCACCAAGGGCTGTCATTAAAAAAACAAAAGTAAATAAAGCATTTAAACCAATAGTATCTTGTAAAACCCCACCTAAAACATTTCCTAAAGTTGAACCAATTCCTGATGTCATAATACCAATCATTGTTTGTCCCGACATTTGATCTTGAGTTTCTAGATTATAAGTAACGTAGTAAGTAATGACTCCTGTAAATAAGCCGTAAGAAAGTCCTTGAAACATCATTCCAATAATTAAAACAATTAAATTTGGTGCTAAACCAATTGTATAGTTACGACAAATGTAGAAAATAGAAGCCACTAAAATAAGCGTTACACTATTAAATTTCTTCATCAATTTTGGTACCGTCATCATGACTGGTAATTCACTAAAGGCCATCGCAAACATAGCCACCCCATAAAGTGACGTATTTCCACCTAAGCTTTTAACAATATTAATTAAATAAGTCCCAATTGCAGTTGCTCCTGAAAACATAAAGCAGAAACCTAAAAGCAAGAAAAAGAAGATTTTATATTTTCTAATAACCGTAATAACAGATCCTTCTTCTTGAACTTCTTCTGTTTTTGTTTCTGTAATCTTTGATTCAGGTAAATGATATAAAATAAATAATGTCACAATGGCAAAAACACAATAAGCAATAGATAAAATATTAGCTCCTAAAAAAGAAACAACTTGTCCAAAAATCAAAGCACTTGTCGCCCATGAAGCTGAACCAATTCCACGAGCAAGACCAAAGTTAACATAAATTCCTTCATTAATGTAATTCATGGCAATCATGGTAAGCATCGGTACAGTTGACATATTTAAAGCATACATAACCACATAAAAAGCCATTACTAATAAAGTTGGAATAGGTAAAAAAGCCATGATAATATATAAAGAAACAGTTGTTAACATTAAAATTGTCATGAGTTTTTTAATTGTCATCCCTTTAATTTTAGAAATTAAAGATGACATAAATGGTGATAAGAAAATTGTAGCAACACACGAACCACCTGTGACGATTCCAATTTCCGTATTTGATAAACCTTTTGATTGTAAGAAAACGGCAATGAATCCATTGATACAACATCCTGTAAACCAATAAAATAAATGTAAAAAATTATATTTTGCTTTTAGTGACATATTTCTTCCTCCCTAATCGTAAAATATATTCTAGCATATTTTTTTAAAGATGATGCTATTTTCAAATTTTGAAAAAGAAAAGAAAGGGTTTTCCCTTTCTAAAGTTTTAAAGCAAGTTGTGTTGCTTCAAAGATGGCTTTTTTAGCATCACCAGCTTTACTTGCATCACCAATTAAATGAACATGTTCATTTTTGATTTTTTGATAAAGGTCTTGATTAGCTTTTGAGCCAAAAGCTAAAACAATCGTATCAAAATGAGAAAGTGTTTCTAATTGATTATTCTTTTCATAAACAATACCATCTTGATTAATTTTGACAACTTTACTTTCTAATGTAAATTCCACATGAAGTTGTTTTAAATGATCTAATAAATTAAGTCTTGGTCTTTTAGGAGCAAGTGGTGCTGCTTTATCAAGCATATCAACAACATGGACGTTATTTCCATATTCTGCTAAGACTTCTGCTGTTTCTACTCCAACAAGTCCAGCTCCTAAAACAAGTACTTTTTGATCTTTTAATAAATGTTTAAATGATAAAATATCTATAGCGCTATAGACATTTTCATGATCAATACCTTCAATTGGTGGCATAATTGGTTTTGAACCACAAGACATAATGATTTCATCAAAATCTTTATCTTCTAAAAATTCTTTTGTTACAGAAGTATTATATTGAATGTTAGCCCCATATTTTTGACAGAAAGTAAGATATGTCGAAATAGTTTTAGCGAGATCTTGTTTCATTGTAGGAACACTTGCTAAACGATATTGTCCACCAGCGACACTTTCTTTTTCAAAAACCGTAACTTGATGTCCTCTTTTAGCTAAAATCCAGGCTGCTTGTAAACCAGCAGGTCCGGCTCCAATGATTGCAATTTTTTTAACATGATCTGTTTTTTCAATGACCCAATCTCCTTCTTTACCACTAAATGGATTAATCATGCAAGAAGTTCCATAGCCTTCTTCAAACATATTCGTATAAAGACATCTTTGCATACATCCTGTACAAGTTAAGATTTCATCTAATCTTCCTTCTTGAACTTTTTCAGGGAAATGAGAATCACAAATAGATTGTCTTCCTAAGGCTACAAAATCCATCGCTTTCGAACGGATAGCACTTAAAGCAAGCGTTGCATCATTGATTCTTCCTACCCCAATAACCGGAATGGAAACAACTTCTTTCACCCTTTTAACATTTTCAATATTAAAACCACTTTTTACATAATAAGAGCGAATGGCTTCTCCATAAGAAATATGAATGGCATCTGCACCAGCATTTTCAAAACATATTGCATGCACCATTGCATCTTCAATACTATTTCCGCCAACATAACCTTCTTCACCACTTGTTCTTACAACAACGGGATAATCTTGACCACACGCTTTTTTAACAGCTTCAACAATTTCACAAACGATACGTGCACGGTTTGTGATATTTCCACCATATTGATCAACTCTTTTATTAACATCTTTTGATAAAAATTGAGCAAGCAAATACCCATGAGCTCCATGAATTTCTACACCATCAAATCCTGCTTTTTTTGCACGTAAAGCAGCATCTACAAACTTTTGAATAATTACTTGAATTTCATCTGTTGTCAGTTCATGAACTTTTTGAGGATTTGAAGGATTAGGAAGATTACTAGCTCCTACAGGCATAAGATTTGTTGTTCCTTTTCCTTGAAGTCTTCCTGAATGTTGAAGTTGAGCAAAAATCTTACCACCATTTTCATGAACTCTCGTTGTAATTTTAGAAAGCATATCAATAAAGCAATCATCATAAATTCCTGCTTGTGTTTTTTCTGCAAGCCCTTCTTCACTGACACATAAAAATTCAGTAAAGATCAGACCAAAACCACCTTTTGCTCTTTCTCCATAGTAATTAACAGCTTGATTTGTAAAATAATGTTCTTCATTTGTATAATGACTATCCATAGCTGGAACGACAAATCTATTTTTAATTTCTAATTTTCCAATTTTCATTGGCGTAAATAATTGTTGATACATACTTTTCTCCTTTATACACTTTTTAATTGTTTTCTTCTTTGTTTAGCTTTTAATTCATCATTTTCATTAAAATGGTTAATAACATCTTTTAAATAATTTAAAATAGTTTCTTTATCTTTAGGTAAATATCCCGTAAAATCAACCGCACTAGAAACACTGCGCGCATAAACATAAATTTCATTTTCTAAATGTTCAACGAGTGTTTTTAATTCTTCAATTCTTTCAAGTTCACCTGGTTCTTCAAACAAACCATTTTCTACGTCTTGTTTTAAAGGGGTATCTGGTAAAATAGCCACAGTTGTTAAAAAAATCATATAGGGATGAAGTTGATTTAAAAGCTTGGCTGTTTTGATGGCACTCTCTTTACATTTTCCTTTTCCGGCAATACCACCTAAATAAATTACACGATAATCTACATCTGCTTCTTCTAATTTTTTTAATTGTTGTAAAATATCGCAAGAAAGATAGCCTTTATTCATAAACGTTAAAGCTTCATCATCTCCACTTTCAATACCAATAAGAAGATCTTCAAAACCTAATTGTTTTAAATAACGCAGATCATCCACTGATTTATTCATTAAATCCGTTACTCGTGCGTAAGTCGAAATACGTGCTTGAGGTAAATACTTTCTAATAAGCAAAGCAATTTTTTCAAGACGTGAGACACTTAAAGCATACGGATTTCCTCCTGCCGCCCAAACTTCTTTTAAATCTGGGCGAATGCGTGATACTTCGATTAAATCTTCTTCAATTTGACTAAGTGGTGCCATCTTAAAGGGATATCCTTGATAAAAATTACAGAATCGACATTGGTTGTGAGTACATCCCACCGTTACTTCTAACATAAGACTATAAGCATCTGTTGGTGGTCGAACAATTGGTCCATTATAATGCATATCATTCATCCTTTCCTTCTAATTAAAATTATATTTTCTTTTAAGTTCTTTCAAATTACATTTTTTAAAACACGTATTAAGTTTTAACTTTACACTTAACGTGATATACTAAAGAAAAAGGAGAAGGCTTATGAACGAAAGACAACTTGAATCATTTATTTTATCAGCTGATGAAAAAAGCTTTTCTAAAGCAGCTACAAAATCCTATATTTCAACTCCTGCTTTAGTTCAACAAATTAACTTACTCGAAAAAAGTATTGGTTTTAAACTTTTTAATCGCAATCATTCAGGAATTTCTTTAACTCCATCAGGTGAAATCTTTTATAAATCCGCTAAAGAAATTCTAGATATTTATAATCAGGCATGTAAAAAAGGACAAGCACTTGAAAATCATCAACAAATTATCAAAGTTGCTTATCCTTTTGAAAAGTTTCCACTTTTCTTATTAAAAGCTTATCAAAAATTTCATCAAGATTATCCTAATGTTTCTTTAGAATTTGTTCCTTTATCATTTAATCAACATATCCAAGCTCTAAAAAATAAAGAAGTAGATTTAAGTATCATTGCTCGTCCTTTAGATGATTTACTTCAAGATTTAACTTTTACAGCACTTTATCAAGACACATATAGTTTTTGTATGTCTTTATCTCATCCTTTATCACATAAAAAAAGACTTACAAAAGATGATTTAAAGAAATACCCCATCTTAGTAGGACAATATTCTTATTTAAAAGATACTTTTGAAAATCAGCTTCCTCAAGAATGTCAAATCATTCATTTAAAACAAGAATATGATCTTTCAACTTGTTCAAATCTTCTTGTTTCTCATGAACTCATGATTATTCATTCTTTATGGAAAGAAAATTATACACCACTTTTAAAAGTAATTCCTTCTTCAATTAAAGCAGGAGATATTGGCGCTTTGTATCATCAAAATCACTCCAAAACACTTGATTTATTTTTAGAGTATTTAAAAAACATAGATTAGATTTTCTAACCTATGTTTTTTTATTAATCATTTCCAATAACTCTTAAATCTTTTGGATAACTATTTAAAACCTTACATCCATCTTTTGTAACTAAAACAAGATCTTCAATTCGAACTCCAAATTCACCTTGTAAATAAACACCTGGTTCAATAGAGAAAGTCATTCCTTCTTGAACTTCTAAATCAAAGTTTTGTGAAACATCACACCATTCATGAACATCACGTCCAATGAAATGTCCTAAACGATGGTTAAATTCAACCGTATAACCACCTTCAGCAATGATATCTCGAGCACATTTATCAATATCACAAAGTCTTACACCTGGTTTGATCATCGCTTCTGCTGCTTTTTGTGCTTTTAAAACAAGTTCATAAACTGTTTTTTGTTTTGGTGATACTTCTTTATAGAAAACAGTTCTTGTCATATCACTACAATAACCTTTATATAAACCACCAATATCAATAACAATGCTATCTCCTGCTTTTAAACGGCTATCATCTCCACTATGATGGTTATCAGCCCCATTTTTACCATAGGCAACGATTGGTTCAAAAGAATTTCCTGTACAACCATGTTTTTGATAAATTCCTTCAAGTTGTTTAGAAACTTCTTCTTCTGTTAAATCTCCTTTTACACAAATATTAATGACTTCATCAACCACTAAATCATTGATTTTTGAAGCTTCAATCATGAGTTGTTGTTCTTTTTCATCTTTGATCATTCTCACACGATCAACACATTCAGATCCCAATTCAAAATGACATTCATCCACTAAATTCATTAAAGGTAGTAAGAATTTTGCTGGAAAGTTTTTATCGATTCCAATAGAACATGCCCCATCAAATTCATCTGCAAGTAATTGAAGATAATTATCTGTATCACTATACCATACTTGTTCAATATCAAGTTCATGATCTAAATAAAATAAATTGTTCATAAATAATTTATGATGCCCATCACTTGATAAAAGAAGTAAATACATTCTTTCACCTGGATTATTTTTATAATTGATCAAATAATCAATGGATGATGGATCACTAATAATTAAATGCGTTAATTGTCTTTTTTGCATTTCTTTAAGTACTTTTTCTAATCTCATCTCTTTATCCCCCTGCTGATAACTATTTTAATACGATTACAAAAAAAATTAAAGCAATATAATCATATTTATTTTAATGCCTAAAAAGCATTAAAAACATAAATTATAAGTATTAGACATTATAGAAATTTCTTTATAAAATAGAATCAGAAAAGGAGGACACATTATGAAAAAACATTGGTCCGTTTTAATTTGTTGTTGTGGTTTAGCTGCCGCATCGATTGGTATTTCAATTAATTCATCAGGTGTTTTTTACACACCTGTTTCTGAAAGTCTACATATGTTAAGAGGTACATTTTCAATGCATATGACACTTTTCTCACTGGCAACTGCCATTATGTCATTATTTGTACCAAAACTTTATCAAAAATTTTCTTTTAAAAAAATTCTAACAATCAGCGTTATTGTTGCCGTTGTTTCAACAGCTGCCATGGCACTAGGAAAAAATGCCATTACTTTCTATATTTTAGGAGCAATTCGTGGGATGTCGACAAGTCTTTTTTCTATTGTACCAATTACCATGATTATCAATGGTTGGTTTGAAAAGAAACATGGTCTTGCTACTAGTATTGCTTTTGGTTTTAGTGGTCTAGGAGGAACGCTTTGTTCTCCAATTTTATCAAATGTTATTAGTTCTTTTAATTGGCAAATGGGTTATCTTTTAAAAGCCATTATTATTTTATTACTTTGTTTACCAGCTGTTCTTTATCCATTTTCGATGAACGCTAAAGATGAAGGATTGCTTCCTTATGGCTATCAAGAAAAAAAGGAAACTACACAAAATCAAACAACCTCTTCATTTCATTTTATATCAGTTTCCTTTATTGCATTCTTTATCTTTGGTATGTTGATTAGTTGTATTACCAGTGTAACTCAACATTTACCAGGTTATGGTGAATCTCTAGGGTTTCCTTTAACTTCATGTGCAATTTTATTATCTGCAGGAATGATGGGAAATATTGTTTCAAAATTAATTATTGGAAGTTTAAGTGATCATTTTGGTGAAATGAAAGCTACTTTAATGATGATTACTGTTAATATTTTAGGAATTGTCTTATTAATGATTGGACGTTCTATGACACTTCTTATTATTGGTGCTTTCTTATTTGGTTCATGTTATTCTTTAGGAGCAGTTGCTGTTCCTTTACTTACAAAATATTTCTTTAAAACTGAAAACTATGCAAAGGCATTTCCAACAATTTCTTTTGCCTCAAATGTTGGTGCTGCCATTTCATTATCAATGGTCGGTTATATTTATGATTTCTTTGGATCTTATTTCTATGCTTTTATCATTGCCCTTGCTATGATTTTTATAAGTATTATCTTATTAATGATTACAACAAAAACCAAGGAAAATTAATCCCTTGGTTTTTTAAATACAACTGTTTGTCCTTTTGTTTCTTTATTAACCTCTAAGCAATCATCAACATAATTAATATTTGATGATTGTTGAATAAATTCTTCATTAGTTGATAATACATCATAACCAAAGTCAGAACCACGATAATGCATTGGTATAACAATACGTGGTTGAAGACGTTCAATGTACTTTAAAGCTTCTTTAGTATCAATAGTATAATAGCCACCAATCGGAATCATCAAAACATCACAATACTCAAGTTTTGAAACATCATCCATCATACAACCAATATCTCCCATATGAACAACTTTCATATTTTCAAAATCAACAATATGAATCGTATTTTTACCACGATGACTTCCTTGATGATGGTCATGATACGTTTCAATACATGTTACTTTAAAATCTTTAGGTGTTATTTCAACACAATTTCTTGCATTATGATCTTCATGTTCATGAGAACATAAAACAAGATTTGCTTTCAATTTTAAAGAATTTAATCCTGGAACTGAATTTGCTTGATATGGATCAAAAATAATCGTTCCATCTTTTCCAGTTATTTCAAAACACGAATGCCCATGCCAAATAATTTTCATTTTCTTACTCCTTTGCACTTAAAATCATAGCCCCTAATAAAATATATTCTAAGATATTTTCAACTTTAATAATTTTTGGATACACCTTTAAAGAATATTGGCTCAATGATTTTTTTATTTCATCACTAACATCTTGGCTGTCTAAAATCAAATCACTATAAACTACAATCGCCTCTGGAGCTACAATCGCAATAATACTCATAATATTTTTAGTAACAAGTTCTAAAGTTCCTTCCGGAGTATTAGCCAGATTTAAATAACTATCCGAAAGCTTTAATGGTAAAAGTGCTACTTCTCCAGCAAGTTGATCCATTCCTCTTACAAGTTGTCCATTTACAATAATGCCACTTCCTGCCATACGTCCAATTGGTTGGAATAAAAAGGCAAGTGATTTGTATTCATTTTGTGAAGCATAATAACCAACAACGGCAGCATTAACATCATTAATTAAATATATTTCTTTTTCATATCTTTTCTTTAATAATTTTTTTAGTTGATGATTACCACCCTCAATAATTCCTGAATAAATATTTCCCTCAACCATAACTCCTGGTAAAGCAATCGAAATTACATCAATCATTTCATTTTGTAAAACAACCGTATCTAAAGCATCTAAAACATCTTGAAGTTTAATATTGCTTTTAATAATACTACTGTCTAAAATGATTTCTTGATGCGGATTATATAAACGATAAGAAATATGACTATTTTCACCATTAGCATTAATTGATACCGCTAAAACATTTTTATTTGTCTTTATTTCCATCATTGAAGCTAATGGTTCTACATAGCTATTATATTTATTTTCTTTATATTTTAAAGATTCTTCTACAAAAGTAATCAATGCACCCACATTATAGGAAGCAAAGATTTGTGTTGGTATCTTTAAAACAAGTTTGTTTTTAAAAACTTTTTCAACTTGTAATTTAACATAAGATACTTGTGGTGCAAGTAAAATAACATCATAATTTTGAGCAACATTATATATTTTTTGATAAGAAGTAGCAGCAACTTCCATATTTAAATTTAATACGTTGATTCCATTTTTTATTTTATCTGCAAAAAAAGCAGTTGTCATTCCGCCACTGCAACAAAGTAAAAGACGGCATATTGGTTGATCAACCATTTTTTTAATACATTGATCCATTTCTTCAAATAAAGAAATAGCATGTTTAAGTGTTTTGAATTGAAAATGGAGATAAAAAGCCATTTCATCTGTTCTTTTATTCATCACACATAATTCAATGATACATTGTGGATTAAATGTTACATAACTATAACAATATTCATTTTCTATAATAATTGCATCTGGATCTGTTTCACTTTGATGAAGATGATAATAATCTCTTTTTTGATTATTGACCCATTCTCTAAATAGAGATGTTTGTATTTCTCTTAAAAAATCATCCATTTCAATCCCACCTTTATTGTTATTTTAACATAATAATGTCCATCATTGAAACCTCTTACAAAATTAGAAAATATTTTACATAAAAAAATTCCAACCATTATTTCTAACAGTTGAAATCTTTTTGTTCTAATTAATAATTCTTAAAACATCTTCTTCATTTGTAATATTAAAAATATTTCGCGTTAATACATTGAGTTTTTCAAGCGAAGCATTTGTTAGTTGTACTTCTAAATTACTTGAAAGATTCCCTAATTTGATTTTTAACTGTTCTTTTAGAGTATTTTTCTTTTCTTCTAGTTTTCCTTCACTTCTAAATCCTTCTGCCATTCTTTCCATACCTTCACACATATCGATTTCATCTCCTTCTGGTAAGTCTTTTATTAAATCTAAACTTCCTGTAATAATCGCTGCATAAATTAAGTTATTTCTATTCATCTTTATTCTTCTATGCAACTCATCATAGTTTCCCTTATACATTGCTTGGATTGCTTCTATAAAGTAGCGTGTTTGTTTATCTTTGATCTTACTGGTATCGATTTCTTTAACATCTACCAAATAGATTTTCCAATCATTAAAATAAGGTTTTAATTCTTCTGGTATTTCAAAATAATCACTTAATTTTAAAGGCCCTTCCCATTTTTTATCGCCTGTATAAAAAACAATCATAATTTGGGGCATGAGTCTTTTGAGTTTCTTGTTTTTAAACTGCTTTAAATATTCCAACATTTCATAGATTCCACATCGAACCACCATTTCAAAATCAATCGTACTTTGATGTTCGATACCAAAAAGACAATAGATACCATTGACATCTGTTTTGACGACGATATCCCTTCTTCTTTTTTTATCCTCTACACTTTTTGTATCATCAATAATAAATGATGTATCATTTTCATACCGAACAAGTCTTTTAGGATGAATGACTTGTTTACCATCAAATAAGATGGCATTATAAAAAGATGCAAAATAAATATCATTACTGAAAAAGGTACGACAGGCACTATCGGGTGTTAAGTTATTTACTTTTATCAAATTTGTTACCTACTTTCTTTTTTTATTGAGGTAACTTATCTAGATTTGTTACAAGTAAATTGTACCATGGTTCTTCTTTTAATTGGTCTCAAGTTTGTTTCATATTTGTGTCAAAAATGTCTCAAATTCAAGCAAAATAATACGTTTTTGAGACAAATATTCTACTATTATTTTAGCTATCTATTCTTCTTTCTTCAATGGACGTTTAGTCCAAAAAACAGGAAGTATGATTTCCTGTTTTATAAGTTCATTTGTGTTGTAACTTTAACGATTTCTTTATAATAATCATCTTGTGATTTTGTAAGACAATCAATTGATAAATCTAAATGTCCATCTTTCATGTAATAAACTTTCTTTGAATAAGAAGCAACAAAGCTATCATGAGTAACCATAATAATCGTTGTATGTTTTTCTTCATTGATTTTAACGAAATATTCCATCAGTTCTCTAGCATTTAAACTGTCAAGATTTCCTGTTGGTTCATCCGCAAAGATAATTTTTGGTTCATTGATCAATGCTCTAGCAATAGCAGCTCTTTGTTGTTGTCCTCCTGAACATTGAGAAGGATATTTATCAATGATTTCTTCAATATTTAACATTTTTGTGAGTTCATTTAGTTTTTCTAATTGTGTTTGTTGATCTACTTTATTAAGTCTTAATGAAAATAAAATATTATTTTTGATCGTCAATGATTCAATAAGATTATAATTTTGAAAAATAAAACCAATTTCTTCTTTTCTTAGATTTGCTTTTTCCTTTTCTGATAAAAGAAGTAAATCTTTTTGATTAAGAAGAATTTGTCCACTAGTTGCTTCATCAATCGTTGACAAGATATTAACCAGTGTTGTTTTTCCTGAACCAGAAGCCCCCATAATACAAATAAAATCTCCCTTTTCTACTTCAAAATCCAATCCATTTAAAGCCACCTTAGGATGAATGCCATAAGGATTATAAACTTTCTTTAAATTTCTAATTTCCATGTAACTCATAATTTTGACCTCTTTTCTTTAAATAAACAACGAACTCAGCCATTCCATAAGGAACAACAAATTCAAGTAAAACAATACCAACAAGTCCTAAATCAATTGATGCACGAATTAAAAACGTACACGCAATGCTTAAAATATAAATACCAGCAAAGATCCATAATACAACATAAAATCCATTACCTTCTTTATAAGAAATCTTTTTAACATCTTGATTGGTAAGCCCCATCTTACATAAGTTTTTAAAATGTTCTTTCTTTTCCAAAGCATCAATATCAAAACGACTAACAACACTTAAACATAAAACAAAATTAATCAAGACAGCACCAATGTGTAAAGCAATATGCAACATCTTCATATGAATTGATGAGAAAATAAACGTTGGTATTAAAATGACAGCTAACATAATAAAAACAATTAATAATTTACTTTGTTGCATAAATAGAGCTAAATCACCTAAAACAATCGTATCTTCGCCTTTTAAATTCAACGAATCAACCATTTCATTTAAAGTATGTGGAATAAAATAATAGAATAAACCATAAGCACTAATAGCACCAATACAAGAGGCAATCGCAAATCCTGCATCTAATTCTTCTCCTACATACATCGCATAAAGTCCTAAGAAATATCCTAAGATATAAATATAATCAGGAATGATAAATACTCGATGATCTTCTTTTTGTGTTGTAATATATTTATCTTTAATAAGTGATGATAAAGAATTATTGTTGATGTAATTGACTTGCATAGCAATTAAAACAACTAAAATACAAACAACTAAAATTCCTATCATTGAAAATAATCTTGTACTAAAATAGAAAACACTTTGATGAATATGACAATAACGATAAACAACTGTTAAAAAGATGGGTGTTGTCACTAATGATAAACAACAAGTGATTATCACTGAAACAATCATAATCATAATCATTTGAATCAATTGATAAAGCACTACTTTACCTTGATTAAATCCTGCCATTTTAAGCATTCCTATTTCTCTAGCATGAAGTTTCATATAATAATTACATGAATAACAAATCAATGAAACACAAACCATTAAAATAAACAATCCCATCAACATAATGCAATAAGGTTCACTAAAATCAAGAATATCATCATATGTCACCTTTTTAGCAAGATAAGGATTAACAATAAAATGTAAAAACAATAAACAAATACTAAGTGTTGTGACAATAGAAACAACTAAACCATATGCTTTTTTTCTTTCTGTCCACAACATTTCTAATGCAAACTTCAACATATCTTTCACCTACTATTCTAATGCTTTTTTAATATCACTTGTTTTGTAGTAAACATGATCAATCTTTTTGTTTTCTACATGAATCATCATTGGGACTTGTTTTATTGTAATATCTTTATAATTTGTCACATTTGCATAATCAAAATCTTTTCCTCTTTTTAATGTAGTATCTTCAACATTGAAATAATAAACATTAGATATGATTGTCATTTCCTTTTTAAGATCCTCATTTGCTTTTTCACATTTCTTATTTCCTACTTCATAAAAATAAACAAAGTATGAATCACATTGAGGATTATTTAAAAGATTCTTTTCTTCAATATGTTGATATAATACCTTACCTCCTTGAAGATTTTTAAATGGATCTTCTGGCCCTTTTAACATATTAATTGCCACCACAATTAAAATTCCAATAATACAAATTCCTAACATTTTTAATGTCTTTTTACTCTTTTCCATAAGTCTTTCCTCCCTTGACACCTTCAATGTAGACTATAGAGTCACTTTATACTCAAGTATTTTTTGAAAATTTCTTTAATTTTCCTCTCTACACTTATTATTTTATGTATTTTTTCTTCTTTTTATATTTTTCTGGCATGGAAGTAAGTTTTATGGCACGAAAATAAAAAGTAGGCTATCTAAACCTACTTCATTGATTGAATGCTTTTAAAAATACATAACCCATTATCTTGTGTCACTTTATATCGAACATCTAAATGCTGTGCTAATTGCTTAATAAAATTAACAAATATTAATCTTATTTTTTAAAATTAAAACTTCAATAATATTTATAACTAAATCAAATAAACTCATGATATCAAATACTCCCTATATTGAAACATGAATTCATCCACATATTTTTTTCCAAGTGTAATGCATGTTTCATCTTTTAATATAATATTATTTTTATCTACTTCTTTAATGTACATCATAGATACTGCATAGCTTCTATGAACTTGTACAACAATTGGACTATCTATCAATTTTAAAGTATCTTTTAAACTGGAGCGATAAGTATACGTTTCTTTGTCACACACAATACTGATATCATGTCCAAAAGAGGTAATATAATGGATATCTTTTAAAAAGATACTTGTCTTTCGTCCATAATAATCAAATGTAATCATCTTCATTGTCTTTTTGTAATAAATATTTAATAACTTAAACAATTCTTTTAAATCATCTTCTAAATTTTGTTTTCTTACAAAATAAAACGGTTGGGTCGTAAGTGAAGAAAAAACAAGTTCTTGTCTTGATGATACATAAATAATTGGATAATCAATAGTATTCCTTTGTAATCTTTTTATAATATTGATACCATTTAAATCTTTTAAATCAATATCAATAAATAATAAATGAATATCCTGATATTGAGAAAAATCATTAAACTTTTCATTTATTTCTACTACTTGATAACTTTTAAAAATACCTTTTAAAAAGTTATCAATATAAACACTTAATCTATAACTAAATTCTCGATCGTCATCTACTATTAAGCATCTCATTTTTCATTTCTTCTTTCTTTATTTATAAGCTGTATACTTTTAAATATACAAATATTATCATCTCGAGTAATTTTATATTGAGCATCTACATGTTTGGCTAATTGTTTAAGAGAATTATCTATTATTAATTTTATATTTTTTGAAGTTAAAACTTCAATAATATTAAATCCTTGTTTTTCATAGATATTGATTGTTATTTGAGTAGCTTCTTTTTTAAATAAATTAATAACTTTAATTAAGTATTCTACATACTCTCTATCTAAATAATAATCTGAATGTGAAATATTTATAGATGTATGAACATCTATTCCATTATTACTTAAATCATTAATTTTTTGATTCATAAAATAATCAAAATAAGGATTATCCGTATTAATAATGGCTTTAAACTTTCCAAAATTACGAATATACTGATCTATCAATTCAATATTTTCATCATACTTTTTATTTTGTTCATTTAATTTTACCTGCATTAAGATATATCTTAAATTATGCTCTAATTGATAAATATCTTCAGACATTTTAGAAAGTACTTTTTCATTCTCTTTCTTATATCTTATTTCTTCATTTTTTAAACGAATACGTGTAGACTCTTCATTTTCTTTCAAGAGTTTTCCATAAATATTAAAAATCAACACAATTGCCACATAAACCAAAGCAGCACAAAATAAATTTACCAATACATTAGCATTATCAAATACATAACTTATTCCTAGAAGATATGCAACAACAAGCAATATCAATATAATAATAACAATTGTTACCCATCTTTTAGTGTTCAGATTGGTATCATAGGTTACTTTTTGTTTTAAAAAAAGTAACACAACTATTAAAAATAAAATTTTAGACAAAACTGTCATTTCTGGTAAAGATAACGAGAATATATTTATATAAGAATTTACCAAATTTCCAATAATTAAGGCACAAACATCACAAGCAACATCAATAATTAAAGATAAAAAACAAATAATAATACTTTCAATATTAATCTTTTGTCCAAAAATCTTAAGAAAAGCAATTATCACTATACTTGTAACGACTATTAAAAAACCACTTTCATTTATAAAAAGACTTCCAATAGTAAGCGTAGAAAAAACAGTCAAAATAAAAAGCCATAGCTTTTCAATCCTTTTAAAATCAAAATATTTATAAATGAAATAGCATATGATAGAACTTTCTACAATATTTATAATCACATCAAATAAACTCATAATAACAACCCCTATAAATTGATATTTATCCTATTTATATTTTGTACGATATTATTAATTTCCTCCTTTTATTTAGCGTGAATTATCCATTTAATAGCGTAAAATTATTATTTTTAATACAATGTTACTTATATAATGTATAAT
>CAVESC010000021.1:0-32443 GCA_963618275.1 Bacteroidaceae bacterium | reverse complement strand
CAAAATCAGATATGAAACAAATCGAAAATACTTCGACTATTACGATTGAATAATAGATCAAGAGAAATCCAATTAAGGATTTCTTTTTTAAAAAACATTTTTTAGCACTTACCTCTTGACAGTGCTAAAAATATGAATATAATAAAATTAGCACTAGGGATAAAGGAGTGCTAAAAAGGAGAGTGATAACATGGATATCGAAAAATTTACAGCCAAGATGCAAGAGGCTATTCAAAAGGCAAGTCAATTAGCTTTAAATGATAAGCATCAAGTAATTGACATTGAACATGTATTGTATGTGTTATTAAATGATAGTAGTGGTATTTTTCCAAGAGTGTTATCTAAATTAAATAAAGATAAAAATCATTTTATTCAAGTTTTAGAACAAAGGCTAAATCAAAAACCAACTTTAGAAAATGTTGATGTCAATAGTATGCGAATAAGCTATAGTTTAAATGATTTACTTGCTAAAGCAAATAGTCAAATGGCATCTTTTAAAGATGAATACATGTCTGTTGAACATGTCATTATGGCTTTGTTTGAGATAAATGAAAATTGGGTTAAAGATTTATTAAACCAAGAAGGTATGAATAAAAAAGAAACTAAAAAGGCAATATTAGAAATGCGAGGTGATCATATGGTTGATAATCCAAATCCAGAAAATACTTATGAAGTATTAGAAAAATATGGACGTGACTTAACAAAAGATGTTGAAAATGGCAAACTTGATCCAGTTATTGGACGTGATGATGAAATCCGTCGTGTGATTCAAATCTTGTCACGTAAAACAAAAAATAATCCAATTTTAATTGGTGAACCAGGTGTTGGTAAAACTGCTATTGTTGAAGGATTAGCATGGCGTATTTATAAAAATGACGTACCAATTTCTTTACAAAATAAAACATTGTATGAACTTGATTTAGGTTCACTTGTTGCTGGTGCAAAATATCGTGGTGAATTTGAAGAAAGATTGAAAGCAGTCTTAGGTGAAATTAAAAAGGCTAATGGTAATATTATCTTATTTATTGATGAAATCCATCAATTAGTTGGAGCTGGTAAAACAGATGGAGCAATGGATGCGGCTAACTTATTAAAACCAATGTTAGCACGTGGTGAACTTCATTGTATTGGAGCAACGACTTTAGATGAATATAGACAATATATTGAAAAAGATGCAGCTCTTGAAAGACGTTTTCAAAAGGTACAAGTAGATGAACCAACGATTGATGATAGTATTGCTATTTTACGTGGTTTAAAAGATTCTTTTGAAAGACATCATGGGGTTAAAATCAATGATAGTGCTATTATTGGTGCTGTTAATTTATCACAAAGATATATTACAGATCGTTTCTTACCAGATAAAGCAATCGATTTAATTGATGAAGCTTGTGCATCGATTCGTATGGAAATTGATTCTTTACCAGAAGAATTAGATGGTATTACACGTGAAAAGAATCGATTAGAAATGGAAAGAATTTCAATTGAAAAAGAAGATAGTAATGAAGATAATGTTAAACGTTTAAATGATATTAAAGAACGAATTGCTTCTTTAACTGAACAAGAAACAGCTTTAAAAGCTAAATGGAAAGAAGAAAAAGCTTCATTAGATTATGTCAAAGAATTGAAGAATCAAAAGAATAAACTTGTAGCATTGCAAGATAAATATATGCAAGAAGGTAATTTACAAGAAGCTTCTAAACTTCAATATGGTGATATTCCAAAAATCACAAAAGAAATTGCTGAACTAGAAGCTAAAGAATCAGATGATGCTTTACTTCAAGAAAAAGTAACAGTAGATAATGTTTCAGAAGTTATTTCAAGATGGACAGGTATTCCAATGAATAAATTGATGGCTTCTGAACGTGAAAAATTATTAGCTCTAGATGATACTTTAAAAGTACGTGTTATTGGACAAGATGATGCCATTACTAAAGTAACAGATGCTATCTTACGTAGCCGTGCTGGTATCAATGATGAAGAAAAACCAATTGGTTCCTTCTTATTCTTAGGTCCAACAGGTGTTGGTAAAACTGAAGTTGCGAAAGCTTTAGCTGAACAATTATTTGATACGGAAAAGAATATTGTGCGTATTGATATGTCTGAATATATGGAAAAATTCAGTGTCTCTCGTTTAGTAGGAGCTCCACCAGGATATGTTGGTTATGAAGAAGGTGGACAATTAACAGAAGCTGTAAGACGTCATCCTTATAGTATTGTATTATTGGATGAAATTGAAAAAGCACATCCTGATGTTTTCAATATTTTACTTCAAGTCTTAGATGATGGACGTATTACAGATAGTAAAGGTAACACAGTTAGCTTTAAAAATACAATTATTATCATGACAAGTAATATTGGTTCTCAATATTTATTAGAAGGTAATAATGAAGAAAATAGAAAACTTGTTAAAGAAGAATTAAAAGCTCACTTTAAACCAGAATTCTTAAATCGTATTGATGAAATTGTTATGTTCAATTCATTAGATGGTTCTGTAGTAAGAAAAATCATTGATAAATTTATTGGTCAATTAGTACATCGTTTACAAGATAAAAAGATTACAATTTCTTTAACAGATCAAGCTTATCAAATGATTCAAGAAGAAGGATTTGATCCAATCTATGGAGCAAGACCATTAAAGAGATTTATTCAATCACAAATTGAAACAAAACTTGCTAAAGAAATTATTAAAGGAACAGTTCATCAAGGACAACATGTTGAAGTTGATTATCAAGATGGTTTTGTTTTAAAAGCTCAATAAGGAAGTAGTGTAAAAGCTACTTCTTTTTTAATTGTGTGAAAAAATAATAGAAATAATTGTTTATTGAGTACGAGAAATCGTACTTTTCTTTTTGAAATTGTATGAATATAAATAAAAATGTAAAATTGTTTTTTCTTAGGAGAATATTATGCTAGAATATGTTGGGGTGAAAGACGATGCAAAAATATTTTATAAATGAAAATATCGAATTAAATAAATCTTTCAAAATAGAAAGTAGTGATCAGCATCATATAGAAAAAGTAATGCGTAATAAAAATGGTGATCAAATTATTTGTGTTGATTTAAAACATATTCAATATTTATGTACAATAGAAAATGTTCAAGAAGGTATTATTTTACCAATTGAAAAATTAGATATTAATAATGAATTAGATGTAGAGGTAACACTTGTTTATGCTTTACCTAAAGGTGATAAATTTGAACTAGTCTTACAAAAAGCCTGTGAGCTAGGTGTTCATCATATTATTCCTTTAAGTTCAAAAAGGTGTGTTGTCAAACTTACAAAAGAAAAGTTTAATAAAAAACTACCCCGTTATCAAAAAATATTAAAAGAAGCAAGTGAACAATCAGGTAGAAATAGAATTCCTTCAATAGAAGAAGTAAAAACAATTAAAGAATTAAAACCCTATTTAAAAGATTATAACTTAGTTGCTTATGAAGAAACTGCTAAACAACATGAACATGGAGAATTGTTTCATACTTTACAACAATTAAAAGCTGGAGATCAACTACTAATTATTGTTGGTTGTGAAGGTGGTTTTGATGAAAGTGAAATTCAAAAATTAAATGAAATGGGAGTTAAGTGTTGCTCTTTAGGAAATCGTATTTTAAGAAGTGAAACAGCTCCACTTTATTTAATGAGTGTGATTGGATATTCAAGGGAGCTTGCAAAATGATTAAGTTATTAAAGAAATATGGGTTAGAATTAAAATTAAAAAAGTGTGATTTATTTCGTCTTATTGAAAGACAAAAAAATACTTTTATTGAAGATGGTTTTACTTTTAAAATGACAAATGAAGAAGAAATGTTTAAATATGAAGTGATTTTAAATGGTATTTATAATAAGACAAAAATAGAAGGAGAATATAAGAAATTTGTTTATGAAACACAAGATGCTATTCAATATTTAAATTATGAAGAAAAGCAAAAAATGTTTAATAGTATTGTTGGTGAAACTTTAAAAAATTTAAAACTCATGAAAGTTGATCAACAAATTATTTTAATTCCTTATTTAGAACCTTTTATTAATGAAAGATATTTAAATAATTATATGTTATTAACATTAAAACAACATCAATTGTATGTTAAAAATTATCAAAGAGATATAGACAGTCCATATCAACTCTATGGTTTAAAAGTATTACGTTCTGCTTTTTCTTCTTTAAAAGGAATAGCTGAAGATGAAAATAATGAGTACTATTATTATGATGGATTAAAGAAAATCTATATTTTTGATAAAAAAACGTCTTGTTTAGTAGATAGTTTTCCAATAGTTGATAAATATTTCCAAGGAAATACATCTTTAGAAGATATAAAAACAGCGATGTCTTATTATAAACAACCGCAACAATTTATAAATCAATTACATGAATTAAATTATTTGAGTGATAAAATACATAAAAAAATAACAAAGAAATTAAAGTAGGTGAAAGAATGAAAGTAGCATTTCATACATTAGGATGTAAAGTTAATTCCTATGAATCTCAAGCAATGTTAAATATGTTTGAAGAGGCAGGGTATGAAGAAGTTAATTTTAAAGAAGTGGCAGATGTTTATGTTGTTAATACATGTACTGTCACAAATACAGGAGATAGTAAATCTCGTCAAATGATACGTAAAGCAATTCGTAAAAATCCAGAGGCAACAGTGTGTGTTGTAGGATGTTATAGCCAAGTAGCACCTCAAGATATTGAAGCAATTGAAGGTGTAAGTGTAGTTTTAGGAACACAATTTAGAAATGAAATTGTTGATTTAGTAGAAAAGTATCAACAAACACATGAAAGAATTGTAAAAGTTTCAGAAGTTAAACAATTAAGAAAATTCGAAGATTTAAATATTGATCGTTTTTTGCATACAAGAGCTTATTTAAAGATTCAAGATGGATGCAATAATTTCTGTACATATTGTATTATTCCTTATGCAAGAGGAAGAGTACGTTCAAGAAAACCAGAAAGTGTTATTGAACAAGCAAAAGAATTAGTAGCTAAAGGATATGTAGAAATTGTTTTAACAGGAATTCATACGGCCGGATATGGTGAAGATTTTGATCATTATAATTTTTATAATTTATTAGTTGACTTAACAAAAATAGAAGGACTTAAAAGATTACGTATTTCTTCTATTGAAACAAGTCAAATTACAGATGAAATTATAGAACTTATTTCAAAATCTAAAATTATTGTGGATCATTTACATGTACCACTTCAAGCTGGATGTGATGAAACACTTAAACGTATGAATAGAAAATATAATTGTGAACAATATTATGAAAAATTATCAAAAATCAGAAGTTTGATTCCTGATATTGTTTTTACAACAGATGTGATTGTTGGTTTTCCTGGGGAAACTGAAGAAGAGTTTGAAAAGACTTATGAGTTTATTAAAAAAGTGGGTTATACTCAATTACATGTATTCCCTTATTCTATGCGTAAAGGAACACCAGCAGCACGTATGGAACAAGTCGATGAAAAAATTAAGCATGAAAGAGTTAATCGTTTGATTGCTTTATCTCATGAGTTAAATGAAAATTATGCAAAATCACAAATTGGTAAAACTTTAAGAGTTCTTTTTGAAAAAGAAGAAGATGGTTATTATGTAGGACATGGAGATAATTATTTACTTATTAAGGTTCCAAGTGATGAGCAATTGATAGGTCAATTGAAGAATGTTATAATTGAATCATATGATGAAATATTAATTGGAAGAGTGGTATAATGAAACGATTAAATGAGTTGTTTGATATTGATAATGATATGAAAATATACTCAATTCATAGTGATTCAAGATATGTAAAGCCTTATTCGATATTCTTTTGTATTGAAGGATTGAGTGTAGATGGACATCGTTATGTAGATGATGCTATTTTTCAAGGGGCAAAGGTTATTGTTCATAGTAAAGATATCGAAAAACAACTAGGTATTATTTATATTAAAGTAGCAGATGCTTTAGATGAATTAAATAGAGTTTCAAATGTGTTTTATGATTATCCAAGTAAGAAGATGCGTGTTGTTGGAGTGACAGGAACAAGTGGTAAAACGGTAGTTGCTTCAATGGTTAAAAGTGTTATGGATCATTATTGTAAAGCTGCTTATATGGGAACAATTTCTTTAGAATATGATGGTGTAGAAGAAGAATGCCCTTATACTACACCAGAAACATTGTATGTGCAAAAGAAATTATTTGATATGGCAAGACGTGGTGTTAAGGTTGTGGCTATGGAAGCAAGTAGTCATGGTTTAGCGCTTAAACGAATTGATGCAGTTGATTTTAATATTGCAGTTTTAACAAATCTTTCTGATGAACATTTAGATTTTCATGGAACAAGAAGGCATTATATTGAAAGTAAAAAGAAATTATTTTCAATGTTATCAACAAATTCAATTGCTGTTTTAAATAAAGATGAAGAGGTTTTCCCTGAATTTAAAGCAGCAACTAAAGCGAGAATTATGACTTATGGTATTAAAAATGAAAGTGAAATTATGGCTAAAAATATAGAGCTTTATATTGACCATAGTGAATTTGATCTTTCATTGAAAGGAAATCTATATCATATAGTTTGTCCCACAATTGCTGATTTTAATATTTATAATGTTCTTGCAACGGTAGGAGTATTAGTTGGATTAGGATTTGATGATCGTATGATTATTGAAGCAATTAGTGAATTAAAACCGGTTAATGGAAGAATGGAACTTATTCCTAATCGACATAAAATTACGATTATTGTTGATTATTGTTGTCATACTAAAGACTTTGAAAATGTCTTTAAGTTTGCTGATCGTGTTTCAAAAGGAAATATTATTGCTGTTTTAGGAGCACCAAGTAAAAGGCATATGGCAAGAAGAAAAAAAATAGGAGCACTCGCTAATAGATATTTAGATCATGTTATTTTAACGGAATTGGATGATCGAGGAGAAAATGTTGAAGAGATCTGTAAAGAAATTCAAAGTGAGATTACCAATATTCCAAGTATTATTATTACAAATCGTACAGTTGCTGTAGAACAGGCAATTGAACAAGCAGGTCCTGGAGATGTTGTTTTATTATTAGGAAAAGGACATGAAAAATTTATTGCTCTAGAAGTCGGGCAAAGAGAATATGATGGGGATAAAGCGGTTGCTTTAAAGGCCATTAAAAGAGTGTATGAAGGAGAAGAAGAAAATGAATTACAACAAAATGATTGATCATACTGTTTTAAAAGCAGATACACCTTTAGAAACAGTCAAAAGAATTTGCGATGAAGCAATGGAATATGGTTTTGCAAGTGTTTGCATTAATCCATGCCATGTAGCTTATTGTGCAGATTATTTAAAAGATAGTGATGTTAATGTATGTACAGTTATTGGTTTTCCTTTAGGAGCTAATACAAGTGCAGTAAAAGCATTTGAAACAAAAGATGCGATTGCTAATGGTGCTGATGAAATCGATATGGTTATGAACATCGGTGCTTTAAAAGATAAAAATTATGATTTAGTAAGAGATGATGTGAAAGCAGTTGTTGAAGCTGCTAATGGAACATTAGTAAAAGTTATTTTAGAAACTTGTTTACTTACAGCAGATGAAATTAAAAAAGCATGTGAATTATGTGTAGAAGCAAAAGCTGATTTTGTTAAAACAAGTACTGGTTTTTCTACAAGAGGAGCTACAATTGAAGATGTTAAAATCATGAAAGAAGCTGTTCAAGGAAAAGCAAAAATTAAAGCTGCTGGTGGCGTAAGAACACCTGAAGATATGGTAAAAATCGTTGCTGCTGGAGCTGATCGTATTGGAACAAGCGCAGGATGTTCTTTAGTTAAAAAATAAGTTAGATGTAATTTTAATGTTATTTACAAAATAAAATGATAATAGCGAAAATATGTAAATGGTATTCGAAATGGGTATCATTTACTTTTTTTCTTTTAAAGAATAAGGTATAACTAAAGAAGAAATGAGGGATTATATGGAAAATACACCAAAGAAAATAAAGGTAAGAGGTGCAAAAGTACATAATTTAAAAAATATTAATGTTGATATACCTCTTAATCAAATCGTTGCTATTGCAGGTGTTTCAGGATCGGGAAAGTCATCCTTAGCCATGGGTGTTCTTTATAGTGAAGGTTCAAGAAGATATTTGGAATCGTTATCAACTTATACAAGAAGGCGTATGACAAGTGCTACTAAGGCACAAGTAGATGAAGTTCTATATGTACCCGCTGCTTTAGCACTTCATCAACGACCTGCTGTTCCTGGCATTCGTAGTACTTTTGGAACAGGAACAGAACTTTTAAATAGTTTAAGATTGATGTATTCACGACTTGGGAAACATTGTTGTAAAAATGGACATTATATTGAACCAACTTTAAATGTAGCTGCGGAAAAAGAAATCATTTGTCCAATTTGTAAAGAAAAGATTCATGCACCTAGTGCAGAAGAATTGGCTTTTAATAGTCAAGGTGCTTGTCTTAAATGTGGTGGAACAGGGATTGTTAGAACGGTAGATATTGACTCACTTGTTCCAGATAAAACACTCACAATTGATGAAGGTGCAGTAGCTCCATGGAATTCATTGATGTGGACATTAATGACGGATGTTTGTCGTGCTATGGGAGTAAGAACAGATGTGCCTTTTAATCAATTAACTGAAGAAGAAAAAAATATTGTTTATTATGGACCAGCTGAAAAGAAACATATTTTTTATAAGGCTAAAAATACAGATCATGCTGGTGAAATGGATTTTACTTATTTTAATGCGACTTATACAGTTGAAAATGCTTTATCAAAAGTAAAAGATGATAAAGGAATGAAAAGAGTAGAAAAATTTTTAAAAGAAGAAATTTGTCCAGAATGTCATGGTACACGTTTATCAAAGGAAGCAAGAAAACCTTTAATTAGAGGGATTGGTTTAGATAAGGCTTGTCAAATGCCATTAAAAGATTTAGTAGAATGGGTAAGAGGTATTCCTGATACAATGCCTGATGAAATGAAGTCAATGGCTCATGAAATTTGTGATTCATTTTTAGATGTTTCTAAAAGATTATTAGATTTAGGATTAGGATATCTTTCTTTAGATAGAGCTGCTTCTACACTTTCTACTGGAGAAAGACAACGTATGCAACTTGCTAGAGCGGTAAGAAATCGTACAACAGGAATTCTCTATGTTTTAGATGAACCATCTATAGGGTTACATCCTTCTAATATTTATGGACTAGTAGGAGTAATGAATGATTTAATTCATGATGGAAATTCTATTTTATTAGTTGATCATGATACAGAAATTATTAAAGAAGCGAATTGGCTTATTGAAATGGGACCAGAAGCAGGAAAAAATGGTGGTTATGTTTTGACTGAAGGAACAATAGAACAAATTAAAAATGATAAAAAATCAATGATTGGACCATTTCTTACAAATCATTATAATGAAAAAATACGTCCAATTACTACAATTGAACAAATATTTGAATTTGGGAAAATTCATCTTTCAACAAATCCAATACATACAGTCCATCCTTTAGAAGTAAATATTCCTAAAGGAAAATTAACAGTTGTTACAGGGGTGTCAGGTTCTGGGAAAACAACAATGATTCTAGAAAGTTTATTACCAGCTATTCAAGCTAAGATCAATGGTACATCTTTACCTGATCATGTTAAAGATGTTCAAATGGAAGGGATAGAACATATTAAGCTGATTGATGCTACGCCTATTGGAATTAATATTCGTTCAACTGTTGCTACATATATTAATGTTCATGATGAACTTAGAAAAAGATTCGCTAAAACAGAAAATGCGAAGTCTAAAGGTTATAAAGCAGGTGATTTCTCATATAATACAGGAAAATTAAGATGTCCAACATGTGATGGAACAGGGACATTAAGTTTAGATGTACAATTTTTACCGGATGTTCATGTGACTTGTCCGGATTGTCATGTTCTAGATATAATAAGGAAAGTTATTTTATTAAATATAAAACTTTAAAAGAAAAGGAATATTCGTTACCTGAACTGATGGAAATGGATGTTCATTTTGCTAAAGAGGCTTGCCAAGATTTAAAAGGTGTTTATCGAAAACTAGAAGTTTTAGAAAATTTAGGACTAGGGTATTTAACATTAGGTGAAGAGACACCAAGTTTATCTGGTGGAGAAGCACAACGTTTGAAACTTGCAAGTGAAATGAGTAAATCACAAAGTGATTCGATTTTTATTTTTGATGAACCAACAATTGGCTTACATCCTTTAGATGTTCAAACATTAGTACAAGTTTTTTCAGTCACTTGTAGAACAAGGAGCAACGGTGATTGTTATTGAACATGACCGTGATGTGATGAAAAATGCGGATTATATAATTGATATGGGTCCAGGTGGTGGTCAAGATGGTGGAACAATCGTGGCTACTGGTAGTGTTGAAGAAATAAGAAATAATCCAAAAAGTATTACAGGTAAATATTTATAAAAAAATAGAAGTTCATTAGAACTTCTATTTTTGTCTTGCTGAAACAATAAAGTGTAATGCGAAATAAGCAACTTCATCTTCAGTAAATCTTTTATGATAAATAGATTCAATGGCATCATTTAAGATTTCAGCCATTGCAAATTCTTTAGGGTGTCTTTCTTTAATCTTTTCAGTTAAAGGATTTTCAATTTGACTATCATCTAATAATCGATCAAGTGCAGGTGTTAGATGTAATCCTAAAGAAACAAGTAATTTTTCATTATTTCTTAAATCAATTCCTTTTTGTTTAAATAAAGAATCTAAAGTATTTTGTAAAACTGTGATAATTTCATCATCTAATAAGTTAACACCAGCATTAAATTCAACATCTAATACATTATTTTTAGATAAATACATTGAAATAAGTGCTAATTCTGATTCTGGGAATTCAATATTGAATTTTTTGCCAAGAATATTACAAATTTCTACTGCTGAATCATAGTTTGTATTTGCTTTATATGATGTGATTTGTCCTTGACTTAAAGGAATATAATTATTTGTTTTAATTCTAAGTATTGCAATTGCAAGATGTACAACGAGGTTTTGGGTAAATTGAGAAGATAATGATAAATGATTTTTTTTCATTACTTCGTCTACTGCTTCGCGACATGCTTGTTTTGATAATTCTAAATCTTTATCAGCAGCGCTTGATAAAGCTTGATTTGTTAATGTCATAAAAAAGCCTCCTAAAATGTCTACGTAAACTATATACTAAATTAATTAGAAAAGCTAGGAAAAAATAAATATTCTTTTTAAGAGCATATGATTGGAATTTAGGAATGATTCCTGTTATAGTGAAGATGTAAAGTAATTATGTAAGCGCTCATCATTTTCTTTAAATTTTTGTTGTCTATGCAAAATGTAAGTGCTATAATTATGAAGGAATTTTGATTTAGGAGGAAATAAACAAAATGGCTTTAACAGATAAATTCGATGAAGAATGGAAAGGCTTTAAAGGAAGACTTTGGAAAGAAGAAGTAAATACTCGCCAATTCATTCAAGACAACTATAAACCTTATGATGGAGATGAATCATTCTTAGCTGGTCCTACAGAAGCTACTAATAAGCTTTGGGGAAAACTTCAAAAATTACAAAAAGAAGAAAGAGCTAAAGGTGGAGTATTAGAATGTGAAACTAAAGTAGTAAGTGGACTTACTGCTTATGGTCCTGGATATATTGATGAAGATATGAAAGATTTAGAAAAAGTTGTTGGTTTACAAACTGACAAACCTTTAAAAAGAGCTTTCATGCCTTATGGTGGTATTAAAATGGCAGAACAAGCTGCTGCAACTTATGGATATGAACCAGATGAAAAATTACATGAAATTTTCACAAAATATCATAAAACACATAATCAAGCAGTATTTGATGTTTATACACCAGAAATTAAAAAAGCACGTCATAATAAAGTAATTACAGGTTTACCTGATACATACGGACGTGGACGTATCGTTGGTGATTATCGTCGTGTTGCTTTATATGGTGTTGATTTCTTAATTGAACAAAAAACAAATGATTTCAATCATTGTGGTAGTGGATCAATGACTGAAGATGTTATTCGTAAAAGAGAAGAAATTGCTGAACAAGTAAAAGCATTAAAAGGTATGAAAGAAATGGCTGCTATCTACGGATATGACATTTCTAAACCTGCTAAAAATGCTCATGAAGCATTCCAATGGTTATACTTTGGTTATTTAGCAGCAATCAAAACTCAAAATGGTGCTGCAATGTCAGTTGGACGTATCTCTACTTTCTTAGATATCTATGTAGAAAGAGATATGGCTAATGGAACATTAACAGAAGAAGAAGCACAAGAATTAGTTGACCATTTCGTTATGAAATGTAGAATGGTTAAATTTGCACGTATTCCTTCTTATAACCAATTATTCTCTGGTGACCCAGTATGGGCTACACTTGAAGTTGCTGGTTTAGGAACTGATGGACGTTCAATGGTTACTAAAAACTGTTTCCGTTTCTTACACACATTAGAAAACATGGGTCCTTCACCAGAACCAAACTTAACTGTATTATATACAAAAGCATTACCAGAAAACTTCAAACGTTTTGCAGCTAAAATTTCAGTAGATACAAGCTCAATTCAATATGAAAATGATGATGTAATGCGTCCTGTATGGGGAGATGATTACTCAATTTGTTGTTGTGTATCAGCTACTCAAACTGGTAAAGAAATGCAATTCTTTGGTGCACGTGCTAACTTAGCTAAATGTTTAACTTACGCTATCAATGGTGGTGTTGATGAAAAAACAAAAGACCAAGTTGCACCAAAATATCGTCCAATTACTTCTGAATACTTAGACTATGATGAAGTTATGGAACGTTATGACCAAATGATGGAATGGTTAGCAGACCTTTATGTTAATACATTAAACTTAATTCAATATATGCATGATAAATATTATTATGAAGCTGCTCAAATGTCATTAATTGATACAGATGTAAAACGTACTTTCGCAACTGGTATCGCAGGATTCTCTCATGTAGTAGACTCATTAAGCGCAATCAAATATGCTAAAGTTAAAACAATCAGAGATGAAGATGGTATTGTTGTAGATTACGAAGTTGAAGGTGACTTCCCAAGATATGGTAACGATGATGATCGTGCTGATGATATCGCTGTATGGTTATTAGGTGAATTCTTAGCTAAAATCAAAAAACATCATACTTACAGAGATTCAGAACCAACTACTTCTATCTTAACAATTACTTCAAACGTTGTTTATGGTAAAGCTACAGGTTCATTGCCTGATGGACGTAAAGCTGGTGAACCATTATCACCAGGTGCTAACCCATCTTATGGTGCAGAACAAAATGGTTTATTAGCTTCATTAAACTCAGTTGCTAAATTACCATATGAATGGGCATTAGATGGTATTTCTAATACTCAAACAATTAACCCAGATGCTTTAGGACATGATGAAGGTGAAAGAGTTAATAACTTAGTACAAGTTATGGATGGATATTTTGAACAAGGTGCTCATCACTTAAATGTTAACGTATTTGGAACTGAAAAATTAATTGATGCTATGGAACATCCAGAAAAAGAAGAATATGCTAACTTCACAATTCGTGTATCTGGATATGCTGTTAAATTCATTGACTTAACTCGTGAACAACAATTAGATGTTATCGCAAGAACTTGTCATGAACATATGTAATCAATAACTTAATCAAATAATGAAAACAACCTCTTATGAGGTTGTTTTGTTACGGAGGAAAAATGGAAACAATTGGTAGAATTCATTCAATAGAAAGCTTTGGCTCAGTAGATGGACCAGGAGTTCGTTATATTTATTTCTTACATGGATGCCCTTTAAGATGTCAATTTTGTCACAATCCTGATACTTGGGGATCAAAGAAGTATGAAGAATATACTCCTGAAAAAGCTCTTCAACAAGCAATGAAATACAAAACATATTGGGGTAAAAAAGGTGGTATTACTATTAGTGGTGGTGAACCTTTAGCTCAAATTGATTTTGTTTTAGAATTATTTAAACTTGCAAAAAAAGAAGGTATCAATACATGTATTGATACCAGTGGTGGATGTTTTACAAGAGAAGAACCTTTCTTTTCTAAATTTAATGAACTGATGGAGTATACAGATTTATTACTTGTTGATATTAAAGAAATCAATAATGAAAGACATATTGCACTTACGGGAAGAAGTAATGAAAATATTTTGGATATGGCAAAATATTTATCTGAAATTAATAAACCAATTTGGATAAGACATGTTCTTGTTCCTGAAAGAAGTGATTATGATGAAGATTTAATTGAATTAGATCATTTTATTTCTACACTTTCTAATGTGTATCGTGTAGAAATACTTCCTTATCATACTTTAGGTGTTTTTAAATGGGAAGAATTGAATATTCCTTATCAATTAGAAGGAATTAAACCTCCAGTTAAAGAACGTATTGATAACGCTAAAAGATTATTACATGTAGATCGTTATACAAGATATTTAGATAATTAGTGAAAAATGAGTTCATAAATTTAGATTGATCCTCTAAATTATGGAACTCTTTTTCAATTTAGAATAAGTTATTTACTTTATAATTAGAGTTGTTTAAAATAAAAGTAAAGAAAAAAAGGAGATATGATGATGAAATTAGGCGCAATTGAAGCAGGTGGAACTAAATTTGTAGTTTGTGTTGGAAATGAAAAAGGAGAAGTTTTAGAAAGAGAGTCCTTTCCAACAGAAGCACCTGAAAAAACAATGGAAAATGTTTTTAAATTCTTTGATGGAAAAGAAATAGAAGCATTAGGAGTAGGAAGTTTTGGACCAATCGATCCAGATCTTACAAGTCCAACTTATGGATATATTACAACAACACCTAAACCAGGATGGAATAATTATAATATTATGGGAGCTTTAAAAGAAAGATATGACATTCCTATGGCTTTTGATACAGATGTTAATGGAGCTGCTTTAGGTGAAGCAACATTTGGTGCTGCCAAAGGATTAGATAGTGCCCTTTATCTTACAATTGGAACAGGAATTGGTGGAGGAGCCGTTGTTGGTGGAAAACTTGTACATGGTTTACTTCATCCAGAAATGGGACATATGAAAATGATTGTTAGAGAAGATGATAAATATTCAGGAAAATGCCCATATCATGGAACATGTTTTGAAGGTTTAGCTGCTGGTCCAGCGATTGAAGCAAGATGGGGAATTAAAGGAAGTGAACTTCCTGAAGACCATCCAGCATGGGATTTAGAAGCTTATTATATTGGTCAAGCGATGGCCAATTATATTTTAACACTTTCACCAAAGAAAATTATCTTGGGTGGAGGAGTTATGCACCAAAAACAACTTTTCCCAATGATTCATAAATATACTCAAGAATTTTTAAATAGTTATATTCAAAAAGAAGAAGTAACAACAGAAAAAATCAAAGATTATATTGTTTATCCAGGGTTAGGAGATAATGCCGGAGTCGTAGGTGCTTTAGCACTTGCTATGAGTGTTGTGAAGTAGAGAAATCTACTTCTTTTTTTTATTTGTAAAGTGATAAAATATTATCATAAGAAAAAAATGTATAAATTTGTATACAAAATATTGGAAATATTATTGACTTTTAAAGGCGATTACACTATCATTAGTGTTAATAAATCGATAGATTGTATACAGTTAATCGATTTATTGCACAAAAGATAATATAAGAAGGGAAGAGAGAAAATGAAAAGATTATTGTCAATGGTGCTTTGCGCTATGATGGCTCTAACTCTTGCTGGATGTGGGGGATCAAGCAATGATGATTCATCTACTTACACTTACTCAAGTGAATTAGATATCAAGAATTTAGACTCATCAGATGCCGATGATGGTTGTTCATTTACAGCAATGCATGCTGTAATTGATGGACTTATGAAAACGGATAAGAAAGGTAATATCGTAAAAGGTGTTGCTAAATCTTCAGAAGTTTCAGATGACGGTTTAACTCATACTTATAAAATAAGAAGTGATGCTAAATGGTCTAATGGTGACGATGTAACTGCAAATGATTTCGTTTATGCATGGCAAAGAATTTTTGCTAAAAAAGGTCAATATTATTATATGTTCTGTGATGGTATTGCTAGTATTGCTGGAGCACAAGAATTATCTGATAAGATTGATGCTGAAGAAGAATTAACACAAGATGACTTAGACACAATGGGTGTTAAAGCTATCGATGATAAAACTTTACAAGTAACAACAACTACAAAAGTTTCATTCTTCGATGAATTAATGTCATTCCCATGTTTCTATCCAATCAACCAAAAATTCTGTGAAAAACAAGGGGATAAATATGGTAAGAGCGCTTCTACTATTTTAGGAAATGGTGCTTTCAAAATGACTAAATGGGAACCAGGTTCAGTTGCTGAATTTGAAAAGAATGATAAATATTATGATGCTAAAACAGTAAAACTTGATAAATTAGTAATGAAATTAGTTCAAGATCCAAAAGTAGCTGCGCAATCATTTGAAGCAGGTGAAACTGATTTTGCATTAATCAACTCTGATTTAGTAGATAAATATAAGAGTGATAAATCTTTTAAAAATATTAACGAAGGATATTTATTCTATATTTCTGTAAACTTCAAAAATAGTGATTTAGCTAACTTAAATGTAAGAAAAGCATTATCACTTGCTATTAATAGAAAAGACTTATGTGAAAATGTCTTAAAAGATGGTTCTACAGAAGCTAAAGGATTTGTACCTTCAGGATTATCAATTAGTCCAGAAGGAACTGATTTCCGTAAAGATGCTGATAGCTATACATCTTACAGTAAATCTGATGCACAAGCTGCTTTAGATGAAGGTTTAAAAGAATTAGGTAAATCTGAAATTACAATTAGATTAACTTATGGAACTGATGAATCTCCAATGGATGTATTTGCCACTTATTTACAAAACTCATTCAGTAAATTAAAAGGTCTTAAGATTGAAATGGTAGCAACTACTAAACAAGATCGTATCTACAACAAACAAGCAAATGGTGATTATGATATCGCTTGTACTCGTTGGGGTCCAGATTATGGTGATCCAACAACTTATTTAACTATGGGTATTTCTAATAACAGTAATAACTATGGTAAATGGTCAAATAGTGAATTTGATGCTTTAATGGATAAAGTAGCTAATGAATCTGATGCTTCAACTCGTTGGCAAGAAATGATTGATGCAGAAAAAATCTTAATGGATGATTTATGTTATATTCCAGTATTTGAAAAAGGATCAGCTTCATTACAAAATACAAAAGTTAAAGGTTTAGTTATTAGACCTGTTGGTGTTCCTTATACATTCCAATATGTTTCAAAATAAATAAAACAAAAGAAACACAATATTTAGGTATTGTGTTTCTTATTAAAATTATATTTTAAGAAAGTCATTATACAATGTTATATCTCATTCTATAAATCGCAAAAATATAAAACATGTCACATTGTATGATAATTATTCATTAAAAATATAATAAAAAATTATTGTTTTGTACTTTTATTTATACATTTTGTATACAAAGTGTCGCTTTCTTGTTGACTTCTATAATCGATTGTACTAATATTAAAGCATAAATTTTTATTGTATGCTTAATTGTATACAAATGCGATTTATAGAAGGGAAGAGAAAAAATGAAAAAATTATTATCAATGGTACTTTGTGCTATGATGGCTCTAACTCTTGCTGGTTGTGGAGGATCAAGTAATGATGATTCATCTACTTACACTTATTCAAGTGAATTAGATATCAAGAACTTAGATTCAGCAGAAGCCGAAGACGGATGTTCATTTACTGCATTACATGCAATTATGGATGGGTTAATGAAACCAGCTGAAGACGGTACTACTACTTATGGTATTGCTAAATCTTCAGAAGTTTCAGAAGATGGTTTAACTCATACTTATAAATTAAGAAATGCTAAATGGGCAAATGGAGATGCTGTAAAAGCAAGTGACTTTGTTTATGCATGGCAAAGAATTTTCAAAAAGAAAGGTGCTTATTATTACATGTTCTGTGATGGTATCGCAAATATTGCTGGTGCTCAAGAATTATCTGATAAGATTGATGCAGAACAAGAATTGACACAAACTGATTTAGATACTTTAGGTGTTAAAGCAGTCGATGATAAAACTTTAGAAGTAACAACAACTACAAAAGTTTCATTCTTCGATGAATTAATGTCATTCCCATGTTTCTATCCAGTTAACGAAAAATTCTGTGAAAAACAAGGGGATAAATATGGTAAGAGCGCTGATGCTATTTTAGGAAATGGTGCTTTCAAAATGACAAATTGGGAACCAGGTTCAGTTGCTGAATTCGAAAAGAATGATCAATTCTATGCAGCTAAAAAGGTGAAACTTGACAAATTAGTGATGAAATTAGTTCAAGAACCAAAAGTAGCTGCTCAATCATTTGAAGCAGGTGAAACTGATTTTGCATTAATTAACTCTGATTTAGTAGACAAATATAAAAATGAAAAATCTTTCAAAAATATTAATGAAGGTTTCTTATTCTATATTTCAGTTAACTTTGAAAATAGTGATTTAGCTAACTTAAATGTAAGAAAAGCATTATCACTTGCTATTAATAGAAAAGACTTATGTGAAAACGTTTTAAAAGATGGTTCAACTGCTGCAACAGGATTTGTACCTTCAGGATTATCAATTAGTCAAGAAGGAACTGATTTCCGTAAAGATGCTGGATCATATGACATTACTTCTTACAGTAAATCTGATGCTCAAGCTGCTTTAGATGAAGGTTTAAAAGAATTAGGGAAATCTGAAATTACTTTAAGATTAACTTATGGAACTGATGAATCTC
Organism: Bacteroidaceae bacterium; assembly: GCA_963618275.1. Lineage (GTDB taxonomy): Bacteria > Bacillota_I > Bacilli_A > Erysipelotrichales > Coprobacillaceae > Faecalibacillus. The sequence goes on along the minus strand of CAVESC010000021.1, from coordinate 13,660 downwards.
CAATGGATGTATTTGCAACTTATTTACAAAATGCATTCTCTAGCTTAAAAGGTCTTAAGATTGAAATGGTAGCAACTACTAAACAAGATCGTATCTACAACAAACAAGCTAATGGAGATTATGATTTAGCTGTAACTCGTTGGGGTCCAGATTATGGTGATCCAACTACTTATTTAACATTAGCTATTTCTAATAACCATAATAACTATGGTAAATGGACAAATACTGAATATGATGCTTTAATGGATAAAGTAGCAAATGAATCTGATACTTCTGTTCGTTGGCAAGAAATGATAGATGCAGAAAAAATCTTAATGGATGATTTATGCTTCATTCCAGTATTTGAAAAAGGTTCAGCTTCATTACAAAATACAAAAGTTAAAGGTTTAGGTATTAAACCTGTAGGTGTTCCTTATACTTTTGAATATATTTCAAAATAATTCAAAATGAATAAGAACATAAAAAGGCAACACAATATGGTTTCCTGTATTGTGTTTCTTTTTTTAAAGAGAACTTTATTTAAAGTAAGGTAAACATATCAATCTATTAGATGATATAAAAGGAGGAAAAAAATGAGTAATTCAACCTTAAAATATATTGGGAAACGATTAGTTATTTCATTAATTACATTATTTGTAATATTAATGGTTTTATTTTTAATGGTTAAATTTTTACCAGGGTCTCCAATTAACAATGAAAAATTAAGTGCTTCTGCTAGAGCGGCTATTGAAGCACAATATGGATTGGATAAACCTATTCCAGTTCAATTTGTAAAATATATTCAAAGTATGTTAACAGGGGATTTTGGTGTTTCATTTAACTTATACAAAGATATGCAAGTATCTTCACTTGTAGGAAGTGCTGCAAAATTGTCTATGATTTATGGTTTATGTGCAGTAATTATTGGAACAATCATTGGAATGTTCTTAGGGGTATTTGCTGCTTTACATAAAAATACAATTTGGGATACTATTGCTACAGTTATTTCTGTAATTGGAGTTTCAATCCCTTCATTCGTATTTGCAATGTTAATTTTATTACTATTTGCTTCAAAATTAAGATTGTTACCAACTACATATAGTTCTTCGAATGCAATTAAATCATCAATTATGCCAATATTAGCTTTATCTGTTGGTGTTATTGCAAACGTTGCACGTTTTACACGTACTGAAATGGTTTCAGTTTTAACAAGTGAATATATGACTCTTGCGAAAGCAAAAGGATTAGATCGTAAAACTTTAATTTTCAAACATGCATTAAGAAATGCATTAATTCCAGTTATTACAATTTTAGGACCTATCTTAGTTAACTTAATGACAGGTACAATGGTTGTTGAAAAGATTTGTTCTGTTCCTGGATTAGGTAAATTATTAATTAATAGTATTTTATCAAATGATTACAACATCATTTTAGCTTGTTCATTCTTATATGCTGCAATGTATATCTTTATGATGTTAATTATTGATATTTCTTATGGAATTATCGATCCAAGAATTAGATTAGGAAAGGATGATTAATAATGGATTTAGAAAAGATTGAATTTTTACCAGACGATTTTGAATTCGTTGGAGACAAACAAGACATTACTAAAGACGTTGTTGCTCCATCACTTCCTGCTTGGAAAGATTCTTTAAATCGTTTTAAAAAGAATAAAGGTGCAGTTATTGGTTTAATCTGTATTTTAGTTATTGCAGTATTCGCTATTTTTGCACCAATGTTTTCATCATATAAATTTGATGCAATTAATACAAAAATTTCAAGTATCTCACCATGTGCTGAACATTTCTTTGGTACTGATACTTATGGACGTGATTTATTTGTACGTGTTTGGACAGGTACAAGATATTCATTATTTATTGCTGTCGTTGCAATCTTTATTGATGTGATTGTAGGTATGACATACGGACTTATCTCTGGTTATTTTGGAGGTAAAGTTGATTCAGTAATGCAAAGAATTCAAGAAATCATAAACTCTATCCCAACTTTAGTAATATTAACATTGTTATTAATGGTCATGAAAGCATCATTATTTACAATTATCATGGCTTTATCATTTACTGAATGGATTGGTATGTCAAGAATTACAAGAGCTCAAGTTTTAAGAGTAAAAGAAGAAGAATTCGTTTTAGCTTCACGTACTTTAGGAGCTAGTAACATGTTCATTATCTTTAAAGAAATTTTACCAAATATTTATAGTCAAATGATTATTATGATTATGATGTCTATTCCAAATGCTATCTTCTATGAAGCATATTTATCATTCGTTGGTTTAGGTTTACCAATTCCAATGGCTTCATTAGGTACATTAATTAATGATGGATTTAACTCAATTACTATTTACCCTTACATGATGGTAATTCCAGTTATTATTTTCTCTATCTTAATGTTAAGTTTCAACTTATTTGGTGATGGACTTCGTGATGCACTTGATCCAACTATGAAGGAGATGTAATTATGGCAGAAAGAGAAAAAATATTAGAAGTCAGAGATTTAAATATCTCTTTTAGAACTGATAGTGGAACAGTTAATGCAATTCGTGGTGTTAACTTAGATTTATATAAAGGTGAAACAATCGCTATCGTTGGTGAATCAGGATCAGGTAAGTCAGTTACTACAAAAGCAATTATGGGTATCATGGCTGGTAATGGTTCAATTGATGGTGGTTCTATTAATTACACTTGGACTGATGAAAATACTGGTGAAAGAATTACTAAAGATATTTGTCAATTAAGTGAAAAAGAAATGCAAAGTGAAATTCGTGGTCGTAAAATTGCCATGGTTTTCCAAGATCCAATGACATCATTAAACCCTACAATGACTATTGGAAATCAAATTATGGAACCAATGATTCATCACTACAATACACCAAAAGAAGAAGCTTATAAAAAAGCAGTTGAATTATTACAATTAGTAGGTATTACAAATGCTGAAAAACGTATGAAAAACTATCCTCACCAATTATCTGGTGGGATGAGACAAAGAATTGTTATCGCAATTGCTTTATCATGTGATCCTTATGTTTTAATTTGTGATGAACCTACAACTGCATTGGATGTTACTATCCAAGCTAAAATTCTTGAATTAATTCAAGATATTCAAAAGAAAAAAGATTTATCAGTTATTTACATCACACATGATTTAGGTGTTGTTGCTAAAGTAGCTGACTATGTAAACGTTATGTACGCTGGTAAAATCGTAGAAACTGGAACAATTGATGAAATTTTCTATGATCCACGTCATCCATATACTTGGGGATTATTATCATCTATGCCAGATCTAGATACAGATGATGATGAGTTATACACAATCCCTGGTACACCACCAAACTTAGCACATGAAGTAAAAGGTGATGCTTTTGCTCCACGTAATAAGTATGCTTTAAATATTGATTTAAGAATTGAACCTCCAATGTTTAAAGTACCTGGTAGTACAACTCATAAAGTTGCTTCATGGTTAATGCATGAAAAAGCTCCAAAAGTTGAAATGCCAGTTGAATTAAAAAATAGATTAGAAAAAATGAAAAAGGAGGGTATTGAATAATGGAAAAGAAAGAACCTATCCTTGTCGTTAAAGATTTAAAACAACATTTTAAAATTAATCGTAATTTTACTGTAAAAGCAGTTGATGGTATTTCATTTGAAATCATGCCAGGTGAAACTTATGGTTTAGTAGGTGAATCTGGTTCAGGTAAATCAACTACTGGTAGAAGTATTATTCGTTTATATAAACCAACTGCTGGTTCAATTATTTTCAATGGAAAAGAAATTGGTGGAAAATTAGATAAAGCAACTGCTAAAGAATTACATACAAAAATGCAAATGATTTTCCAAGATCCAATGGCTTGTTTAAATCCAAGAAAAAAAGTCATTGATATCATTGGACAAGGTTTAGATATTCATAAATCTTATTCTTCTATTGAAGAAAGAAATGAAAAAGTTTATGAAATTCTTGAACTAGTTGGTTTATCAAGAGAACATGCTTCTCGTTATCCACATCAATTTTCAGGTGGACAAAGACAACGTATTGGTATTGCAAGAGCATTAATTATGAATCCTGATTTAATTATTGCTGATGAAGCAATCTCAGCATTAGATGTATCTATTCAAGCACAAGTTGTTAACTTAATGAAAAAGATTCAAAAAGAAACAGGAATTGCTTATCTATTTATTGCACATGATTTATCAATGGTTAAATATATCAGTGATAAAATTGGGGTATTACATTTAGGGCACCTAGTAGAAACAGGAACTACTGAAGAAATCTTTGATAATCCAATTCACCCATATACAAAATCATTATTAAGTGCCATTCCACATCCTAATCCACGTGTAGAAAAAGTACGTAAATCATTTACTTATGATTATAAGGAAAGTGGAGTAGATTATACAAAAGGTACTGAACATTTAGTAGATGGAACTCATTATGTTTTAGCTACTGATGAAGAATTTGAAAAATGGTCAAAAAAATAGTTTAGAGTTTTCTCTAAACTATTTTTCATAAAGAAACACCGCTTATTTTGAAGCGGTGTTTTTTAAAATATGAAGTAAAATTTGAACTTGTTTTTCCAGCATTGTAAGTGAACAATATTCATAAGGTCCATGATAATTAAAACCACCAGTTCCAAGATTAGGGCAAGGAAGACCTTTAAAAGTTAAACGAGCTCCATCAGTACCACCACGAATTGGTGAACAATAAGCATCTAAACCATTTTCTTTAATAGCTGTTAAGGCTTGTTTTACAATAAACATATGATCTTTTAAAGCTTCTTTCATATTTAAATAGCTTTCTGTGATTGTGACATCAATAATTTGATAACCATATTTTTTATTTAAGAACTCTGCAATGTCTTTAAAATCTTGACATTGTTTCTTTACTTGTTGTAAATCATGGTTACGAATAATATACTCAGCAGTTGTTTCTTCACATGTTCCTTGAATTGAGTGAAGGTGATTAAATCCTTCATAACCCTCAGTTGATTCTGGTCTCATATGCACAGGTAACAGTGAATCAAATTCGTAAGCAACACGTGTTGAATTGATCATTTTATTTTTTGCACTTCCTGGATGAATACTTCTTCCGTGAATTTTGACTTCTGCACAAAATGCATTAAAGTTTTCATATTCTACAATGTGAATATCTCCCCCATCAATAGTATAAGCATATTGAGCGTTGAAATATTCAACATTAAAATGATCGCTACCATGTCCAATTTCTTCATCAGGGGTAAAGGCAATTTGAATATCATTGTGTTTAAATTCTGGATGATTATAAATATATTCAACCATTTGCATAATGATTGCAATACCTGCTTTATCGTCAGCTCCTAATAAAGTTGTTCCATCAGTTGTAATTAAATCATGATGAATAAGTTGTAAGAGTTGAGGATATTGTTCAGGATCTAGATAAAGTTCTTTATCTTCATTTAAAGTGATTTTTTGTCCTTGATAATCTTTAATGATTTGAGGATGAATATCTTTACCACTTGCATCTGGAGAAGTATCCATATGAGCAATAAAACCAATAACATCTCCTTGATGATTATTATTACTAGGAATTGTTCCATAAACAACACCAAATTCATCTATTTTAGCGTTTTCAATTCCTAATGATTTTAATTCTTCAACTAAATAATTTCCTAATTTTAATTGTTTAGAAGTAGAAGGTACAGTTTGTGAATAACTATCAGATTGAGTATCAAAACTTACATAATTTAAAAATCTTTCTTTAATTTCCATTTGTTTGCCTCACTTTCTTTTCTATTATACAACGACTTATAAAGAACTTCTATGAAAAGAGTTTACAAATCTTAAATTGTATGTTACCATACAATTCGTAACCGAACAATACAGGAGGAATGATATGTATAGAGATCCCATTGGACATCGTATTAAGACTATAAACAATCTCATGAGAAAAGCAATGGATAAAGAAACAGGTCAACGACCTGATCGTGCAACTTTAATGCATTGTTGGATTATTGGGTTTGTTCAAGATAGAGAAGATAGTGGACTTGATACATTTCCAAAAGATATAGAAAAAGAATTTTCAATCAATCGTTCTACCGCATCAGAAATGTTGAAACTGATGTGTAAAAAGGGAATGATTGAACGAGAAGAAGTAGAATATGATGCAAGGTTAAAGAAAATCGTTTTAACTGAATCTTCAAGAAATCATAATCGACAAATTGAAGATAAGATGAAAGAAATGCATCAAAAACTAATTAAAGATTTATCTGAAGAAGAAATAAATACATTTATTAAAATATCCGATAAATTAATTAATAACATCAAAGAAGATTTATAAATATTCATGAAGTTCGGTAAATGAATAGGAAAGGAAGTCAAATATGGTAAAAACTTTAATGAAACAAATTAAAGAGTATAAAAAAGACTCACTACTTACAATGTTATTTGCAGCATTAGAAGTTGTTTTAGAAATTATTATTCCATTATTAATGGCAAGTCTTATTGATAAAGGAATTGAAGCTGGAAATATGTCTAATGTTACAAAATATGGAGCATTCATGTTTGTCATTGCCCTAGGAACATTATCACTTGGTTTTTTAGCAGGTAATCATGCAGCTAAAGCTTCAACTGGTTTTGCAGCAAACTTAAGAGATGCGATGTATACAAACATTCAAACATTCTCTTTTTCAAACATTGATAAATATAGTACTGCTGGGCTTGTAACACGTTTAACAACAGATGTGACAAACGTACAAAATGCTTATCAAATGATTATTCGTATGTGTATTCGTGCGCCAATGTCACTTATTTGTGCCTTAGCTATGGCTATGATGATCAACTTAAAATTAAGTATGATTTTCGTTGTTGCCATCGTTTTCTTAGTGGCTGTTCTTGCAACTATTATGTATCATGCAACAAAATATTTTAATGATGTTTTCCCTAAATACGATACTTTAAATGAAAGTGTTCAAGAAAACGTTGTTGGAATTCGTGTTGTTAAATCATTTGTTAGAGAAAAATATGAAAATGAAAAATTTAAAAAAGCAGCACAAAACATTTATAAATTATTTGTCAAAGCTGAATCTGTTTTATCTTATAATAACCCAGCTATGTTAATTGCAGTCTATGGTTCGATTTTAATGCTTTCATGGCTAGGTGCTAAAGCAATCGTTGGTGGAACTCTTACAACAGGTGAACTTACAAGTTTATTTAGTTATGTTATGAATATTATGATGTCACTTATGATGCTTTCTATGGCCTTTGTTATGATTACTATGTCACTTGCTTCAGGAAGACGTATTGCTGAAGTTATTAATGAACAATCTGATTTAGTATCTCCTCAAGAAGCTTTAACTGAAGTAAAAGATGGTTCAATTGATTTCAATCATGTTGTTTTCTCTTATAAACATGGTAGTGGAGAAGCAGTCTTAAAAGATGTTGATCTTCATATTCATAGTGGAGAAACAATTGGAATTATTGGTGGTACTGGAAGTGCTAAAAGTAGTTTAGTAAATCTTATCTCTCGTTTATATGATGTTGATGAAGGTAGCGTTGTTGTTGGTGGACAAGATGTTCGTAACTATGATCTTGAAGTTTTAAGAGATGAGGTTTCTGTTGTCTTACAAAAGAATGTCTTATTCAGTGGAACAATCTTACAAAACTTACGTTGGGGTAATGAAAATGCAACGGAAGAGGAATGTAAAGAAGCTTGTCGTTTAGCTTGTGCTGATGAGTTTATTGACCGTTTTGAAGATGGTTATAATACGTATATTGAACAAGGTGGTTCAAACGTCTCAGGTGGACAAAAACAACGTTTATGTATTGCTAGAGCGTTACTTAAAAATCCTAAAATCTTGATTTTAGATGACTCTACAAGTGCTGTTGATACAGCTACAGATGCAAGTATTCAAGAATCATTCAATGAACGTATTCCTGATACAACAAAAATTATTATTTCACAACGTATTTCATCTGTCCAAAATGCAAGTCGTATTATTGTTTTAAATGATGGTGTCGTGGATGGCTTTGACACACATGAAAAATTATTAGAAACAAATGAAATTTATCGTACAATTTATGAAACACAAATGAAAGGGAAGGAGGAAGAATAATGAAAGAAGGAACAATGAAACGTTTACTTAAAATGTTATGGAGTAAATACAAAATCCATTTAATTGTTGTTTTTCTATGTATTGTAGGAAATGCTTTATTTAATGTTCAAGGAACAATGTTTATGCAAACATTAATTGATGATTATATTGTTCCCCTTTTAAAAAGTTCTTCACCTGACTTTAGTGGACTATTACATGCATTAATTCGTGTGGGTGCACTTTATGCTTGTGGCGTTGTTTGTGCCTTTACATTTAACCGTATTATGGTTTATGTAACACAAGGATTCTTAAGAGATTTAAGAATTGAGATGTTTGAACATATGGAATCTTTACCAATTCGTTATTTTGATAGAACACCTCATGGGGATACAATGTCAGTCTATACAAATGATATTGATACATTAAGACAATTAATTTCACAATCAATTCCACAACTTATTTCAAGTTGTATGACTATTGTGACAACATTTGTATCCATGGTTATTTTAAATATTCCTTTAACAATCTTAAGTGTATGTATGCTTATGGTGATGCTTGTTGTATCAAGAAAACTTGGTTCATTATCAGGTAAATTCTTCGTTCAACAACAAGGAGATTTAGGTAAAGTTAATGGTTATATTGAAGAAATGATTTCAGGTCAAAAAGTTGTTAAAGTTTTTAACCATGAAGATCAAGCGATTGCAGATTTTAGAAAATTAAATGATGAATTAAGAGAAAGTGCATATCAAGCAAATAAGTTCTCAAACATTTTAATGCCAGTAACAGTACAACTTGGAAATATTTCTTATATTATTTGTGCTATTGTTGGTGCAATCCTTGCTTTAAATGGACATTTTGCTTTAACAATTGGAACGCTTGTTGCTTTCTTAACACTTAATAAAAGTTTCAACCAACCTATCGGACAAATTTCTCAACAAATCAATGCTGTCGCTATGGCTCAAGCAGGAGCTGGTCGTATCTTTGATTTATTAGATCAAGAAAGTGAAGATGATCAAGGTGTTGTTACTTTATGTCGTGTAGAAACTGTTGATGGAAAAATGGTCGAAACAGATAAAAGAACAGGACATTGGGCTTGGAAACATCCTCGTAGTGATGGACATGTTGAACTTGTAGAAATGAAAGGAGACATTCGTTTAGAAGGTGTGGACTTTGGTTATTTCGATGATCGTATGGTTTTACACAATGTTGATGTTTATGCGAATCCAGGTGAAAAGATTGCCTTTGTTGGAGCTACTGGTGCAGGTAAAACAACCATTACAAACTTAATTAATCGTTTCTATGATATTCAAAAAGGTTCAATTACTTATGATGGAATTGATATTAAATTGATTAAAAAAGATGATTTAAGAAGATCATTAGGTGTGGTTTTACAAGATACACATTTATTTACGGGAACAGTTATGGATAATATTCGTTATGGACGTCTTGATGCTACAGATGAAGAATGTATCGAAGCAGCAAAACTTGCTAATGCGGATTTATTTATTAAACATTTACCTGATGATTATCAAACAATGCTTACGGGAGATGGAGCAAACTTATCTCAAGGACAAAGACAGTTATTAGCGATTGCGCGTGCAGCTGTTGCTAATCCACCAGCACTTATTTTAGATGAAGCAACATCATCTATTGACTCTCGTACAGAAAAACTTGTACAAGATGGAATGGATAAATTAATGCATGGTAGAACTACTTTGGTTATTGCCCATCGTTTATCAACGATTAAAAATAGTGATTGTATTATGGTCTTAGAACAAGGACATATTATTGAAAGAGGAAATCATCAATCACTTATTAAAGAAAAAGGTAAATATTATCAATTATATACTGGAGCTATTGAAATGGATTAATCCATCAATAGCTTTTTTGTATCATTGAAAAAGATATTTTAAAATAGAACAAAAAAAGATTTCAACTGTTATAAAATAATAGAGAAATCTTTTTTATAATCAATTATTTTGAAGGAACTAATAATTGAATTGATTTTTGCAAATTATGTACGTCAATAGGTAGATGTGTGCCTTCCTCACCATCTATATCCATTGTAAGTTCTTGATCACAAGTGATGTGAATATGTTGCCCTTGGACATAATGAATAAAAGGACTTTTATCATGCTTTCCAAAACGATAATCTTTAACCAAAGCAATTAAATCTGTAACAGAACATCTTTTAACAATTAATAAATCTAGTTTACCATCATTAATATCAGCAAAAGGAATAATACCGTCAAAACCACCAACACGATTGGTATTTGTTATAGCAAACATATAAGCATCTTCTTCAAAAGTTTCATCATCAACAGTTACATTTAAATGAAGATTTGTAGATAATTGTTGAGGTAACTGTGTCATACCTTTAAAATAATAAGCTAATGGACCAAATTTTTTCTTTTCTTCTTTTGATACAACAAAAGAAATATCAGTGAACATTCCAGCTGCAGCTACATTGATAAAACATTGATCATTTATTTTTCCAACGTCACTGGAAATAACATTAAATTCTTTAATCATTTTAACAATTCCATTTACCGAACTTGGAATATTTAAATAATTTGCAAAGTCATTAACAGTTCCTGCTGCTAATATACATAATGGTATTTTTTTATGACTATCAACCATTCCTGTGATAACTTCATTTAAAGTACCATCACCACCTACAGACATAATAAAATCATATTGACTTTCATTAGCATCTTTTGCTTTATAATAAGCATCATCTTTTTTTTCAGTATAAAATATATCAAAATGTTCAACAATACCTTGAAGAATTAATTGACCTATAATACGATCAAGTTTATTTTGAATAATATGTTTACCAGATGATGGATTAATAATAATAAGACAACGTTTCATGTTACTACCTCACTTAAAATATACTACATATATTTTAAAACAATTAAAAAAGATATACAATCATTGTTTCAATGATTATAATAGAATGGAATGTGTAAAGGAGTTTATTATGGCAAAATTTTATGCAGTAAAAGAAGGAAAAAAGCCGGGAATTTATATGACTTGGGACGAATGCAAAGAACAAGTTAATGGCTATTCAGGAGCAGTGTATAAGTCATTTACAAATGAAGAAGAAGCAAAAGCATTTATAAAAAAAGAAGTAAAAAAAGTAAATGACGATTTGGGATTACTTGCTTATGTTGATGGCAGTTATAATATTAAAACAAAAGAATATGGGTATGGTTGTGTTTTAATTGAAGGACAACAAGTAATCAAACAACTACTTGGAAAAGGTAATCAAATAGATTATGCATCTATGAGAAATGTTTCAGGAGAAATTTTAGGATGTATGAAGGCTATTGAATATGCGATAGATCATCATTATGAATCTATTTGTATTTATTATGATTACGAAGGTATTGAAAAATGGGCTACAGGTTTATGGAACGCTAATAAAGAACAGACACAAAACTATGTAAAAACAATACAAGAGATGAAAAAAAAGATAGATATTTATTTTCAAAAGGTATTAGCACATAGTGGGGATTATTATAATGAAGTTGCAGATGGTTTAGCTAAAAAAGCTGTAGGTATAAAAAAATAAAGCTTATTTTGAAGCTTTATTTTTTTTAGCAATAATAAAACAAATAATAATGTAAATAACTAAAACAATTGGTAAGATCCATAAGAAGTTACTTTTAATATATTGAGCATCTCCTGACCAACAACCAAACCATTCTCCACATTTTTTAACAAGGATAGAAAGAGCATAAGATAAAGTTCCACATCCAACAATACTTAATAATATTTTCATAACTTTATTAAAAATCTCTTTGAATAAAATGATAGAGACAAAACATACTGCAGCAACAAATACATTAATTACAAAATGCATAATATTTTCCTCCTTTAGATACCTTAATAAAATAGCACAAAATCAAAGGAAATGCAATAAAACGTGGACTAATAGGCGAATTATGATAAAATGAAATTGGAGGATTTTAATTATGAAATTACTAACAGTATGTATCCCTTGTTATAATTCAATTATAGAAATGCATAAAGCTATTAACTCATGTCTTTTAATGAAAGACGAGGTAGAGATTTTAATTGTTGATCGTCATTCACATGATGAAACTTTACAAGTAGCTAGAGAATACGAAGAAGCTTATCCAGATACCGTTAAAGTTATTACAACAAAAGAAGATGTTCCTTTTTTAAAAACTGCTTTAAAATACAGTGAAGGTTTATATTTTAAAATACTTCAATGTTTTGATTACTTAGATCAACCATCACTTGTAAGTGTGGTTGAAACAATACGTGATTTTATACGTATTCAAGCAAACTTAGATGTACTAATTACAGATTATAAATATGTAATTCCTCAAGAAAAAGAAAAAAGAGTTTCTTATAAAAATATTTTTCCTACAGAAACAATTTTTGAATGGCATAATATTAAAGCGTTTCATAAACATTTTCAAATAGATTTAGGTTCTGTTATTATTAAAACAAGTACGTTAAAGAAAATAAAAACAGATGAAGAAAATATTTTTTATAATGAATTAACTGTCTATGGAATTATTCCTTATATTAAATCAATGTATTATTTAAATGTTCCTTTTCATTGTTATGGATCACGTCGAAAAATTCATATTTCAAAATCTAGTAGTTATATAGATTTAATGAAAAGTTTGTGGGATTTGTATGATGTTTATTCATTAAAGAGTAGAAGACAAAGAACATATGTAATTGAATATTTATCTAAGGTCTATGTGATTACTGTTTATTTATTATTAAAATCAAATCAAAAGGAACAAATTGAATTATTAAATGCATATTTAGGTTTTAATGATCCTAAATTATATAAAGCACTTACGAAACGTGTTTATGGTTTTTTAATTACTAGCAATAATCAAAAGTTATACGATATGTTAATTAAAGTATTTGAAAAAGTATATCAATTAGAAATAGAGGAATAGAATGAAGAAAAAAACATTATTTATCATTCCGCTGGGCTTGTTTATTTTAGATTATTTATTGATTCATTTTCAAATCATCCAACCAATAGATTGGATGATTTATCATTTAGTACAAAATTTAAGATGTAATTTTATGACATCATTTTTTAAACTTTGTTCAACGCTTGGAAGTACTTGGTTTTATGTTTTATTAGTAGTATTATTAATGCTTCTAAAAAGTAAAAAAGAAATTTGGGTAGGTATCCATTTATTGATAGGACAAGGTTTAAATAGACTTATTAAATATATTATTAAAAGGCCAAGACCACCTCAAAGATTGCATTTAGTTAAAGAAACAAATTATAGTTTTCCCAGTGGACATAGTATGTCAGCAATGATTGGATATGGGTTATTGATTATAGAAGTTTATCAAAGTTCTTTAAAATATAAAAAACTTATCATGACATTATTAGCAATGATGATTTTATTAATAGGTTTAAGTAGAATCTATTTAGGTGTTCATTATTTTTCAGATGTTATAGGTGGTTTTTTGATAGCTTTGAGCTATTTATTATTTGTCTATTATAATACCTCTTTTTATACATAGAATGTATAAAGGAGGCTATGTTAGACGAAATGTGTGTTATTCATTAAATAACATTTGCCTTATGGA
>CAVESC010000020.1:0-32918 GCA_963618275.1 Bacteroidaceae bacterium | reverse complement strand
ACCAGTAGCACCACCGATACCATCACGTCCTGTACGTCCACCAATTAATAAGACAATTTGTCCATTTTGTGGTTCCAAACGTTTTACTTGTTCTTTTGGTGCAGCAGCCACAACAGCTCCTACTTCCATACGTTTAGCGATATAACCTTCATCGTAGATTTCATGAACATAACCTGTTGTTAAACCAATTTGGTTACCATAACTTGAAAAACCATGCGCAGCTTCTTGACAAATTTTTCTTTGTGGTAATTTACCTGGAGTTGTTTCAGCTAATGTTTTTCTTGGATCACCTGCTCCAGTAATACGCATTGATTGGTAAACATAAGCACGTCCTGAAAGTGGGTCACGAATAGCTCCACCTAAACATGTTGCAGCTCCCCCAAATGGTTCGATTTCTGTAGGATGGTTATGTGTTTCATTTTTAAACATTAATAACCATTGTTCATCCCCTTGGTTTGTATGAACAGTAATTTCAATAGAACATGCATTAATTTCTTCAGATACTTCCATATCATCAAGATATCCTTTTTTACGAAGTTCTTTCATTGAGATTGTTGCAAGATCCATTAAAGTAAGTGGTCTTGTTGTATTCACTCCATAAACGGCATGTCTACTTGTTTTATAGCTTTCAATATCTTTTTCTAAGATTTCTTTAAAAGCTCCATTTTGAATATCGATATCTGTAATAACTGTCGCAAATGTTGTATGACGACAGTGATCAGACCAATATGTATCTAACACTTTGATTTCTGTTTCAGTAGGATCTCTATGTTCTTCGTTTTTAAAGTAATCTTGAGTTACTTTTAAATCATCAAGATTCATAGCCATTCCATTATCTTTTAAGAATTGATTTAATCCTGCTTCATCTAAATCATTAAATCCTGTTAAAGTTGGTACAGGTTTAATATCAGGTGTTTCATCATTCAAATGTTCTGGTTTTTCTAAAGAAGCAATTCTTTGATCAACAGGGTTGATTAAATAATGTTTGATTTGATTTAAAACTTCTTCATTTTTATCAATATCTACTACAATAAGTTTCGCACATTTTACTTTTGTTGAAGATGTTCCTGTTAGAATTTGGAAACATTGTTCGCATGAATCAGCACGTTGATCATATTGACCTGGTAAAAATTCAATTGCGAAGACAGATTCTTTTTCATTCATTGGAAATGTTTCATCATAAACATGATCCACCATTGGTTCAGCAAGAATTGTATTAATTCCTTGTTGTAAGATTTCTTCACTAATTCCTTGTACATCATAACGATGAACAATACGAAGCGAATGAATTGTTAAACCTAATTGTTCAACAAGGTTTGTTTGAATTTCATGCGCTTCTGTTGCATATTCTTTTCTTTTTTCTACATAAATTCTTCTTACATTTGTCATAGAGTTCTCTCCTATCTAAGTCCAATATCATGACGATAGTACATACCATCGAATGTAATAATTGTAGCAGTTTCATAGACTTTCGCAAGTGCTTCTTGTAAATTTGCACCTCTTGCACATACATTTAAAACACGTCCACCATTTGTCACAAGTTTACCGTCTTTTAAAGCTGTTCCCGCATGGAAAACAACAATGTCATCACTTACTTTGTCAATATTTTTAATTTCAATTCCTTTTTCATATTTGCCTGGATAACCTCCACTTGCAAGAACAAGACAAGCAACATGATCATTCGACCATTTAACATCAACTTGATCTAAAGTATAAGTAGCACAAGCATCCATGATTTCATAAAGATCACTTTCTAAGCGAAGAAGGATTGATTGTGTTTCAGGATCACCAAAACGAACATTGAATTCAAGTACTTTTGCTTGATTATTTTCAATCATTAAGCCGATGAAAACAACACCACGATAATCCATTTGATCTTCTTTAAGTCCTTGCATAAATGGATCAAGAATATCTTTTTTCAAGACTTCATCCATACCTTCTGGTAAAAATGGATTTGGGGAAACAGTTCCCATACCACCTGTATTAGGTCCTTTATTTCCATCAAAGATTTGTTTATGATCTTTTGCTGAAACCATTGGTACAATTGTTTTACCATCTGTAAAACAAAGTAAAGAACATTCAAATCCTGTTAAGAATTCTTCTAAAACAACTTTACTTCCTGCACCATCTAAAGCACCATCAACCATCATGTCTTTTAAAGTAGAAATCGCATCTTCTTTATTTTCAACAATGACAACACCTTTTCCAGCTGCAAGACCATCTGCTTTAATAACTAATGGAAAATCAAAGTTATCAACTTCTTTGCAAGCTTTTTCAAAGTCTGTGACTTCAACATATTTTGCTGTAGGAATATGATGTCTAATCATAAAATCTTTAGAGAAAGCTTTGCTTCCTTCTAAAGTTGCTGCCTTTTTTTGAGGGCCAAAAGCTTTATAACCTGCTTTTTCAATATCATCAGCAAGCCCATTACATAAAGGAACTTCTGGACCAATAACTGTTAAATCAATTTGATTCTTTTGAATAAAATCAACAATAAATTCATTATCTTCTACTGAACCAGGTACACATGTACCTAAATTTGCAATCCCAGGATTTCCTGGAATTGCGTAAAGTTCAGTTACTTTTGGACTTTGTTTTAATTTATAGGCAATCGCATGTTCACGACCACCACTACCGATTACAAGAACTTTCATATAAGCCTCCTAGTGTCTAAAGTGTCTATATCCACTAAATACCATAGGGATATTTTTTTCGTTACATAAATCAATTGATTCTTGATCTCTAATTGAACCACCCGGTTGAATAATTGCTTGAACACCTGCATCTGCAGCTACTTGAACACAATCATTGAATGGGAAGAAAGCATCTGAAGCAAGAACTGAACCCTTGAAATCTTTATCAGGATTGTTATGAATAGCGTTTTCTAAAGCCCATACTCTTGATGTTTGTCCACCACCAATAGCAAGTGTTACGCCATTTTTAACAATACAGATAGCATTAGATTTTACATATTTAACAACTTTCATACCGAATTCCATATCTGTAAGTTGTTCTTTTGTAGGTTGTGCATTAGTGACAACTTTCATTTCATCAATCATTTTTGTATTTAATTCTTGAACTAATACTTTTCCTTCAAGATATTTAATATCATATTTTGCTCCACGAGCATCTAAATTTTTAAGTTTTAAAATACGTAAATTTTTCTTTTTCTTTAAGATTTCTAAAGCATCATCATCGAAATCTGGTGCAGCCACGATTTCTAAGAAAATCTTATGCATTTGTTCAGCTGTTGCTTTATCAATTTTATAGTTAACAGCAACGATTCCACCAAAGATCGATTGAGGATCTGCTTCATAAGCTTTCATATAAGAATCATAACCTGTATTTCCAATAGCAACACCACAAGGAGTTGAATGTTTGATGGCTGCTGTAACAATTTGATCTCCAAATTCTCTAACAAGTGCAACAGCTCCATATAAATCGTTTACATTGTTAAATGAAATTTCTTTACCATGAAGTTGTTCATAATCTAATAAAGATTTTTGAACATAGCTATCTTCATACTTGTTTGCTGCTTGTTGAGAGTTTTCACCATAACGTAAATGTTCTACTTTCTTTAATGAAAGATTTAACGTATCTGGGAATTGATCTCCAACTTGATCTGCAAAGTATCTTGAAATCATTGCATCATAAGCACCTGTCATAGAGAAGGCTTTATAAGCAAGATTCATTCTGAAATCAAAATCAGTTGTATCATTTTTAATTGCATCTAAAACATTGTCATAATCTTTTGGATCAGTAACAATTAAAACATCTTTAAAGTTTTTAGCTGCTGAACGAATCATTGATGGTCCACCAATATCAATATTTTCAATCATATCTGGTAAATCTTTACCAGCTTTTAAAGCTTTTTCAAATTCATATAAGTTGACACATACTAAATCAATTGGATGAATACCATGTTTTTTAATTGTTTCAACATGACTAGGTAAATCACGACGATATAAAAGTCCTCCATGAACCATTGGATGAAGTGTTTTAACACGTCCATCTAACATTTCAGGAAATCCTGTTACATCATCAATCGCAATACAAGAAACCCCATTTTCTTGTAAAACTTTCATTGTACCTCCTGTCGATACAATTTCAAAACCTAATTCTACTAACCCTTTAGCAAAATCAACAACCCCATCTTTATTTGTAACTGAAATTAAAGCTCTCTTCATTTAAATTACCTTTGCCTTTCCATCAATTATTTTTATCTTATTATCACAATATAACCCAACAACTTCAGGTAATAATTTATGTTCAATCTCTAACACCCTTTTTTGAATATCCTCTGCTGTGTCTAAATCCGATATATCACAAGCCACTTGTTTAATAATCGGTCCCCCATCAACAACATTTGAAACAAAGTGCACGGTTGCCCCCGAAACCTTTGCACCACGTTCTAGTACAGCTTCATGAACATGCATCCCATACATTCCTGGTCCACAAAAAGAAGGAATAAGAGAAGGATGAATGTTCATAATTTTATTTGGATATGCATCGATTAACTCATCCGTTAAAATTGCTAGATAACCAGCCAATACAATAAAATCAATATTTCTTTCTTTTAACATCTTTACAATCAAAGCATCATCTTTTTTAACAACTGCCGTTTCAATACCGGCATCTTTAGCTCTTTGTAATCCATAAGCCTTTTGACGATTAGAAAGAACAAGGGCGATTTCGCCATTGATCTTTCCTTCGTTTCTAGCATCAATAATGGATTGTAAATCTGTTCCTCCACCAGAGACAAAGACCGCAAATTTTAGCATAGATCCACGCCCTTATCTCCTTCAATGATATTTCCAACAACGTAGCATTTATCTCCTGCTTCTTCAATAGCTTTCATTGTTACATCAACATCTTCTGGATTAACTGCAATCACCATACCAAGACCCATATTGAATGTGTTATACATCATATGTTCTTCAATATTTCCATTTTTTTGAATTAAATCAAATAAAGCTGGTACTGGATAACTATCTTTTTTAATCACAGCTCTTACATTTTCAGGAAGCATTCTTGGTACATTTTCAAAGAAACCTCCACCTGTAATATGAGAACATCCTTTAATTCTAACACCTGCATTTTTAACATTTTTTAAAGCTTTTACATAAATACGTGTTGGTTCAATTAAAGCTTCTCCTAAAGTTTTTCCTAATTCATCATAATATGTATCTAATGATTCTTTAGTCATTTCAAATACTTTTCTAACAAGAGAAAAACCATTTGAATGAACACCAGTTGAAGCAATACCAATAAGTGTATCTCCTGCTTTAATTGTTGAACCATCAATAATATCTTTTTTATCAACAACACCTACAGCAAAACCAGCTAAATCATAATCATTTTCAGGCATTAAACCTGGATGTTCAGCTGTTTCACCACCAACTAAAGCACATTCAGATTGTAAACATCCTTCTGCAACACCACTTACAATGGAAGCAATTTTTTCAGGATAGTTTTTACCACAAGCAATATAATCTAAGAAGAAAAGTGGTTCTCCTCCAGAACAAGCAATATCATTGACACACATTGCTACAGCATCAATACCAATTGTATCGTGTTTATCCATTACAAAAGCAAGTTTTACTTTTGTTCCACAACCATCTGTTCCTGATAATAAAACCGGTTCTTCCATATTTTTAATACCACTTAAATCAAAAGCACCAGCAAAACCACCAAGTCCTCCTAAAACTTCAGGACGCATTGTTTTTTTAACATGTTCTTTCATTAATTCTACTGATTTATAACCTGCTTCAATATCTACTCCAGCTTTTTTGTAATCCATCTTTGTTCTCCTTAATTATTTATTTTGCATTCTCGCTAGAACTGCCTTATAAGTTTCAATTAAATCTCCAATATCTTGTCTAAATACATCTTTATCATATTTTTGGTTTGTATCAATATCCCATAAACGACATGAATCTGGTGAAATTTCATCAGCTAATAAAATTGTACCATCAGCTGTTTTACCAAATTCAATTTTAAAATCAACAAGTTTTAAATTCATTGATAAGAAGAATTCTTTTAATAATTCATTGATTTTTAATGTTGTTTCTTTGATGTATGCTAATTCTTCTCTTGTTGCAAGTTTTAAAGCAACAGCATGATCATCATTGATTAATGGATCACCATATTCATCATTTTTATAACTCATTTCAAAGATTGGTTCATCTAAAACAATTCCTTCAGGTGCTCCTAATCTTCTACAGAAAGATCCAGTTGTAATATTTCTAATAATAACTTCTAATGGGAAGATATCTACTTTTTTAACTAAGATATCACGATCATTTAATTTTTTAATCATGTGTGTTTTGATTCCAGCTTCTTCTAACATATCAAAGATAATACAAGAGATTGTATTATTTAAAACACCTTTACCTTCAAACTTATCATGCTTAACACCATTACCTGCTGTTGCATCATCTTTATAATGAATTAAATATTCATCTTCCTTGTCTGTTTTGTAAACTTGTTTTGCTTTTCCTTCATACAATAATTCTGCCATTTTTCTTTTCCCCCTATTTGTATTTTTCTATGACTTCATCGTTAGCTTTCATTGCGTCAGCTTCCATTTGTTTTCTTTCTTTAAGTAGCCCTTCTTTAATTTCACTATGTTTAATAGCCATAATTTGAAGTGCTAAATAAGCTGCATTTTTACTTCCATTAATAGCAACAGTCGCTACTGGAATACCCGAAGGCATTTGAACAATGGATAATAAAGCATCCATTCCATCTAAATTACTTCCTGCAATTGGAACTCCAATAACTGGTAAGACTGTTTGACTAGCTACCACACCTGGAAGGGCTGCTGCCATTCCTGCAGCTGTAATAATAACTTCTGTTCCATCTGTTTCTGTTTCTTTAATGAAACTAGAAAGTCCTAAATGTGCTCTATGAGCAGATAAACAACGAACATTCACTTCAACACCATAATTTTTTAAAATCGAAATAGCTGGTTCAACTTTAGGTAAATCAGAAGTTGAACCCATAATAATAGCAACTTTCATCTTTCTCTCCTTTTAGAATAAACCTATAATTTTTCCATCTTCATCAATATCCATATTGACGGCGGCTGGACGTTTTGGAAGTCCTGGCATACGCATAATATCACCAGATATAGCTACCAAGAAACCTGCACCAGCAGATGGAATAATATCATTGATTTTAACAGTAAATCCTGTTGGTCGACCAAGTAAGGATGCTTGATCTGATAATGAGTATTGTGTTTTCGCAACACAAATTGGTAATTGACTTAACCCTTGTTCTGTATATTTTTTAATTTTATTTTTTGCTTTCTTTGTAAATTCAACACCATCTCCACCATAGATTTCTTTAACGATTGTTTCAATCTTTGTTTCAATTGGTAAATCTAAATCATAAAGTGGATGATAATTGGCTTCTTTTGTTTCTAAAATATTTAATAATTTTTCAGCAAGTTCGATTCCACCATCAGCACCTTTTTCCCAAACTTTACTAATAGCTACTTCAACACCAAGTTTCTTGCAACATTCATTTAATAATTGAAGTTCCGCTTCTGTGTCTGTTGGAAAAGCATTAATAGCAACGATACAAGGTAAATCGAATTTTGCAATATTTTCAATATGTTTTTCTAAGTTTCCTAAACCAGCTTTTAAAGCTTCCAAATTTTCATTTCCTAAATCTTTTTTAGCAACACCACCATGCATTTTTAAAGCACGGACAGTTGCAACAAGAACAACTGCTTCAGGATTTAAATTTGCTTGACGACATTTAATATCTAAGAATTTTTCAGCTCCTAGATCAGCCCCGAATCCGGCTTCTGTAATAGCATAATCACCTAACTTGATAGCAAGTTGAGTGGCCATAACAGAGTTACATCCATGAGCAATATTTGCGAATGGGCCACCATGAACAAAGACTGGTGTATGATCTAAAGTTTGAACTAAATTTGGTTTAATCGCATCTTTTAATAAAAGTGTGACCGCACCTGTTGCTTCAATATCATCAACAGTTACAGGCTTTCCATCATAAGTATAAGCGACAATCATTTTTGCAGCTCTTTGTTTTAAATCTTCTAAGGAAGTTGCTAAACAAAGAATTGCCATAACTTCACTAGCAACAGTAATATCGAATCCATCTTCACGAGGAACTCCATTTACTTTACCACCAAGTCCACAAACGGTATGACGTAAAGCACGATCGTTTAAATCAACAACACGTTTCCAAACGATTTGTCTTACATCAATATTAAGTGGATTTCCTTGATGAATGGAATTATCAAGCATGGCTGCAATTAAGTTGTTTGCAGCAGTGATAGCATGAATATCTCCCGTAAAATGAAGATTGATATCTTCCATTGGAACTACTTGTGCATATCCACCACCAGCAGCACCACCTTTAATTCCAAAACATGGACCAAGTGACGGTTCACGCATTGCAACTACAGATTTCTTTCCTAATTTGTTAAGTGCTTGTGATAATCCAATCATTGTTGTTGTTTTTCCTTCACCTGCTGGTGTTGGATTAATTGCTGTTACTAAGATCAATTTTCCATCTTCGTTTTGATCTAATTTTTTAATAGCTTCAAGAGAAATCTTCGCTTTATATTTTCCATATAATTCTAAATCATCCTCATCTAAACCAACTTTTTGAGCAACTTCAACAATCGGTTTCATCTTTGCACTTTGTGCAATTTCTACATCAGTTAACATTGTCGTTCATCCTTTCTTTTTTATTTTTTGATTGATGTAAATTACTACTTTCATTATATTACAAGTCACTATTTGAAACTAGTTATTTTACCTATCAACCAAAAAAAGAGCCCACTCATCCAGACTATATTTAGCCCAGACGGTCGACTCTTTTACACGATTATACTCCCTGTGGTTTATTCCACTGCCGTCAGTCGTATAACTTAACTGCATAATATCAAAAATTGTCACTTTTAGCAACACCAAAATACTTTTTATTTTATCTAAAAATTAAATTTATGACATTCTATCATTCTTTTTAAGCATTTAATAATTTTTCAAAACTTTTATTTTATATTTTTACAATTTTTCTAATCGTATTAGCTGTTCTAATTGTTAGTTTTTTACTAACATTTGTATTTGCCGTTTTTGACCACCAATTTGTTTTTTGATAATCTTTTCGACTAAATGACCAAAAAATAACATCTTTATAATTTTGAATTATCTCTAATCCAACTTTAGCTTCACCAATTTCTTCAAAGACTTTTTCAAAAGTAACTGGAGGTATCATAAATATAAGATTATCATAAATTGCTTTATCATCACTTTCCCACCAAGATGGTGCATGTTCTAAAATATCTTTTAGTCTTTCTTGTTCTAAAACAAAAACTGGTATTTCAAAATCATATTTTTTCTTTAATATTTCTTCTATTTGTTTGGTAATCTTTTCAATATTTTCTTCTTGACTTGAAAAAATAACATTTTCACTATTTAAATAAGTTTTAACATTTTCAAACATCAAATTTTCAAATTCTTTTTTTAACTCAGCCATCACTACTTTATTTTTACCACTAATATTAATTCCCCTAAGCAAAGCAACATATCTTTCCATCTAAAAAGCCACCTCATTTCTTACAATTTTATTTTAACATACTTAAAAAGACTACAAACGTAGCCTCCATCATTTCATTTCTAATAAAACTTTAGGTAATTCTTTAATTGAATGTATTATCATATCAGGATTCTTTGCTTGTCCAAAACCATAACTTGCATAAATGAAAGGAATACCAGCAAATCTTGATGCTTCTTCATCACCTTCTGTATCGCCTACATAAAAAGCTTGATCAATAATATTTCTTTTCATAATCAATTTTATATTATGTCCTTTATCTAATCCTGTTCTTCCCGACATTTCATAATCTTTAAAATAGGATTCTAATTGATGCGCATGTAAAAAAGCATCTACATAACCATCTTGACAATTACTTACAATATAAAGTTCATAATCTAAACTCAACATTTTAAGAGTTTCTTCTAATCTTTCATATAAAACAGCACCCTTTTGAGATAAATAATTGACTTCTTCATTGCCAAAATCAGCTATGATCTGTTGCCTCCTTTCTTCTGTTAGATTTGGAAATAACGTTTTTCCTATTTCATTCATGGTTTTCCCCATCATCTTTGAAACAATCTCTTGAGTAATTGTTAAAGAGATATCTTCATATTTATTTAATACACGATTCCAAATAGCACAAACACAACCCGTTGAATCCCATAGTGTGCCATCTAAATCAAAAATAATAGACTTTTTCATATTTTATTCCTTTCAATTTTATTCTTGATAATAATCATCTGGATCTCCATATTTTTGAATAGCTTCTTTTAATTCCTTTTCATTTAAATTTCTTTTAAGTAAGATATTTTCTTCATATTGATAATGAGGATAGCGAAAACGTGGTCTTGCAAAAGTATTATCGACATAAAGAGCAATATGTTGATCATATTGTTCTACCTTTTCATCAAAATCAAGACTATAGATTATAAAATTTTTACCTATTCCTAAAACAATTCCTGTTGTTATCAAAATAATAACAAATCTCATTCCTTTTTTTATCCAACCCGTTAAAGAAGATTTTAACTTCTTTTGCAATCTATAAGCAAATACAATCAATAGAATTTGCCAAATAAAACATATTACAAAGGCTATTTTAATTGCTGACGAGGGTATGTAAGACCAACCCTCCTTCAAAAGTTTTTCACCATTAAAAAAAAGAATCGTTATAAAAATGAATAAAATAATCAATAAAAATATAATTACTTGTTTTCTATTTAGTTTCCCCATAACTTCACCTATTCTATTTTTCACAAATTTCTGTTAGGATTTTTACATAATTAGCTGTCTTTTTAATAGAATACATTAAATGTCCATAGCCTTCTTTTAAAATAAAGTTTGCTTGAGGATAAGCCTTTTTTACACCTCTATAACAAGTCTTATACGCTTTTTCTTCTTTTCCATAAAAGAAATATATTCTATTTTGGCTTTCTTTATCAAAGAAAGGAAAATCAAATGTATAACAACATTCTGTTTCATTTTTAATACTTTCTTTTGAAAGAAACTGAGAAGTAACTGTCATAGGTTCAATCATTGGTCTAAGATTTTCTGTATTTCCTCTTGCTATCTTTTTAATTAATTTCATATTTAAGATTTGATCAACATCTTTTTTCTTCATTATCTTAAGTATTTGATTAAATTTAAAATACATGAATTTTTTATAAAGATATGGAAGTTTAATACAAGGTGCTCCATCTAAAAAGCAACGATCTACTTGAATTTGATTTTCATTTAATTGTTTAAATAATTCAATGGCAATCTCTGCGCCCATTGATTGTCCATAAATCATTTTAATAGTATGTATATTTTGTTTTTGAATAGAATCTGCGATTTCTTTCGCTTCATTTTGTCTTGTCGTAAATGTACCATTTTCATAGTGACCGTTATATTCAACTAAAACAATACAATAATCATCCTTTAATTTTTCATATAAATAATCTAAACCACTACTTGGACAAAACGAACCAGGTAACATAATAATCAAAGGATCGTTTGGATTCCCTATTGTTTGAAATTTCATTATATTTTCTCCTCCATTTCAAATACTTAAACATCACCAATATGTTCAAAAAAAGAAAACACCTCTTTATATTTTTCTTGTAAACCAGGTTTATTAAATCTATTTTCAATGATTTGATATGCTTCTTTAAATCTACATTCATTAACGTATGCACTTGCAACATATAAATATTGATAATCATCCCATACAATTCGTTTGTCTTTGTTTTTATAAAGCGTTAAATAATCTTTATCACGCGTTAAATCGTCAAGTAAAGGCATTGTATATTCTTCAAAAAATGAAAGAATTTCATTTTCTAAAGGCTCATAATGTTGCGAGTTTTTAAGAAGAAAATCTTTAGATTTTGAATATACTTGTATAGGTTGTCTAATGGTGAATTCATTGATCCAATTTTGGGGAATTAAATGATTTGCGAATGCTTGTGCCGTATTATTTATTTTTGGAAAATAAATTTGTATATGAGGATAGATATGTGCTATTACTCCTCGATAATAAGATGGATTTGAAAAAAATACTATTTCAATTTTTTGAACAGTCTCTCCAATCTTGCGAACATAAATCAGCCCATTTTTTCTTCTCTTAAAACCATTTTTTTCAAAGTAAAAATCTAAATTTGAAAAAAGTAAACAAATCACCTTTTTTATATCACCTCGTAACATATTCATTTTCTTCTATTCCCTTCTACATCATTTTTCAATCATATTACCTCTATAAAATAATTCTTTACAGTCATTTCAACTACCGCATACTTTTTAATCAAACAAAATCTTATATACTACTTAATATAACAATATCTTACCTAAAAACTATTCAAATTTTAAATCGTATATTTGAGGACTATCAATACCTATCGTACAAAAACGATATTGATTTTTATACAAATAAGCATCTTTTCCTATTAAATAACCATTTTTAGTACAGGCAACATATTTTTTACACGATTTTTTTAACATAGTATAAAGTTCTTTAGATTCTGTATTTTCATACCATATTGTACTTATCTCCGTTGGAAACAATGCTTTATCTTCATAAATACCACCTATATTTATAACGATAGAAGACTCGTTTAATTCCTGATCTAAGAAAAAAATATTATTATCTAGACACATATTGTTTATTCTTTTCAAAGGAATCATATCACTATGACACACAAGCCATCGATTGTTAGTATGATTACCATTTGTATTAATACCAAAAAGAGTATCTTTTGTTATATCAGCGGCTTCTATCAAGTCATATATGCGTCCACATTTGAAATAATGAATTTTAATATTATGCTGAAAATCTAAAAAAATTCTAATTAAATCTTCTTTAGTTGCAAATATTCTAAAACTTCTAGACAGCATTTTACCACCACACATTTCTAATTTTCAAAAACAGTTTCATAAATCTGACTTACAATACTTTGAATGTCTTTTTCATCTGTTATGCTTATTTCATTTAATATAGGGGCAAAGTCTTTTTCTCGCCACCAATTTTTCATTTCTTTTTCACCAAATTCATCTCGACACGCCCTTGTTTGATGACGTTTGAGCGTTTCTTCAAAAGATAAATCAAAATAATAAGCATAAATATTTTGATTATACAATTCAATTGCTAGTTCAAATAATGAATCATACCAATTAGCACGTAAAATACCTTCCAATATAACAATTTCATTATGTTCATTTCCATACTTCAAAAGCTCTTTTAGAAGTGGTAAAGCTTTTGTATTTTCACCATCATCTGTATTTAACATTTCTCTTCGAATAACATCTTGAGAAATAAGCATTGTATTTTTACCAAATAGTTTTTGTAGTTCTTTAGCTATTGTCGTCTTTCCACTCCCTGAATTTCCTCTAAGTATAATAAGTTTTGACATTATTTTTCCCATCCATTTTTTATAAATAATTACCAAATCCAAATCATAATTAAAGCACTAAGAACACCTACAACAGCAAATACAGGAATCATCGGTATACAGACTTTTACATGAAACCATTTTTGATGATATTCTTTATCCATATGTTCTGTACCTGGAAGTCTAATTCTTTTAATATTTGCGAATAAGACCCAATCAAGGAAAAAAGTATCCCAAGCAAATAATGCAATTGCATATGTATAAGTTAATAATAATCCTTGAATAAATGTTTTTGCTCCTGCTAGATGTAACATCCACGCAAATAAAAACATAAAAACAATAAGCGCAACAACTTTCTTAATGATCATCATTGTTGTTAATTTTTCTTTTTCAGCTTCTCTGTTTTGACTTTTATAATAGACCTCTTGTATTTCTGGTGGATAATCACTAATAAACGTTACTGGATTAATTAAAAGTAAACCAATCACTAAAAACGCAAAAACTAAAAACATAATTAAAAGTTCTACTACTATTACTGTTACATTCATCTTATTTTTCCTCCATATTAAATTTTAAATATCCTTTTTTATTTGAGATAATCTACGAAATTCTAACGGTGTTATTCCATACATTTGAAAAAACACTTTAGCAAATTTACCTTGATTTTCATATCCTATCGCATTTGAAATTTCAATAACCTTAAGATCTGTATTTTCTAACAAATATGCAGCTTTTTCCATTCTCTTCTTTCTAAAATAAGAAAGATAACTATCTCCTAAAATACCTTTAATATATAATTTAAAACTACTTTCACTTATTCCAAAACGAGAAGCCATTTCCTTTGCTGTTATTCTTTTGGATAAATCATTCATAATAATTTCTTCTGCTTCTTTAACAATTTTTATTTGTGATCTTGTAAAATATGTTTTATTTTCACTTTTAGTTGGCATATCTAAAAGTTCATAAAACAATCTAATTGTAAAGTATCGTAAATTTTCAATGCTAAAATCATATTCTTTTGAAATCATATAGTTAATTAAATGATTTAAACTTTCATTCATTGTATGGAGATAGGTTTCATTTTCGAAACAAAACCTTTTTATTATTTGATTGATATCAATTCCCATTTGCATCAAAAAATTATTTTCTCCCAGCTCATTTAAAGTCAAACAATCTATATAAAGTTGTACTCCTTCATATATCCTTCCAGGATAATAAAAGTCATTAACTGGAAGCACTGTACTTAAACAAACATCACCTTCACTAACGATAGCATATTGTCCATTATCAAGTGTGGCATCACATCTTCCCTTCTTACAAAAATTAAGAATAAGCATTTGTTTTGAAAAAAATGTATCATCTCCTTTAGGCCAAGTTGAAGAAAAAATATGATTAAATGAGATACTGACTCCTGGCGCAACTGTATAAAACTCCATAATACCCTTATTTTCTTTTTTTATTGTCATGTGGTTATCTGTATTCATAATTCTATTTTAGCAATTGATTTTTAAATATCAACTTATATGCAAATTAATTACTAAACGGGCTTAAAAAAATTGTTTGGATTTTACTTTTATTGATTCTATTTTGTAATATTATGCTAGTTAGTAAAAACTAACTGATTGCTATTTGGATTGGAGGTAAAAAATGAACACATTAACATTATCACAAGCACTCCCTGGAAAAATATATGTTGTTAAAGATATTAAAGATGAAAAAAGATTACAAAACCGTTTATCTTCTATGGGAATTATATGTGGAAGTGAATTAGAAGTATGTCAAAACAAAAAGAAGCAACCTGTTTTGATTTTTGCAAGAGATACTCTCATTGCAATTGGTAGAGAAGAAAGTAAAAAAATAATTTTGGGAGGTGTTGAAAATGGATAATAACTATCATGGTAATAGTTCTTTTTATCACAAAGATAAAAATGTGCCTGTTTTAGCTTTATTAGGTCAACCAAACTCAGGAAAATCAACAATATTTAATATGATGACTGGATCCCATCAACACATTGGAAACTGGCCTGGAAAAACGGTTGATCAAAAAGAAGGAGAATCAAAATATAAAAATCAAAAAATGATTATCGCAGATCTTCCCGGTAGTTATTCATTATCTGCAAACTCTGATGAAGAAATCATCACAAAGGAATATATTTCTTCAAATAACGCAGATTTAGTTTTAATTATGGCAGATGCCTCGCAACTAAAAAGAAGTCTTTATATGATGGCTGACTTTGCTGGTACAAACATTCCTTCTATTTTAATACTCAACATGATGGATGTTGCAAATGGATTAAGAATAAAAATAGATGTTAAAAAGTTAGAAGAAAAATTAGGAATACCCGTTGTTGCTATGTCCGCTATTCAACGAAATGATTATACAAAGCTTTATGAAGCCATTATTGCTGGTTTATCAAATAAGCCAACTCTAAAAATAAAGAAATTATCTTCACCAAAAGAAAAAATGGCTTTTATTGATAATTTATTAGAAGATATTTTAATAGAATCAAAAACTTCAAAACAAGCATTTAGTAAATTTGATAAATTAGCTCTTTCTCCTATTAAAGGAAAGCTTCTTGCTTTTGGTGTTATTTTAGGAATATTCTTACTTGCAATGATCTTTGCTGGTATTATTTCAGGAATTGCTTCAAGTATTCTATTGCCTGTATCAAGCCTTTTAAAAGGAGTTTTTAAAGCAGCACATATACATCAATTATTAATATCTTTAATATGTGATGTTTTAATCAATGTTCTCTATTTTGGTATTATGATGGCTTCTTTTGTTTTAGGGATAACACTTGGATTCAATCTTATGGAAGAAACGGGTTATCTCGCAAGAATATCATTTTTATTTGACCATGCCATGTCAAAAGTTGGATTACAAGGTAAAACAATCATGCCCTTTTTTATGGGATTAGGTTGTACGATTGCTGGAACAACAGGGACACGTGTTGTAGATAATTGGGGACAACGTGTATTAGCGATAGCTATGTCATGGGCCGTTCCATGTGCAGCAACTCTGTCTGTTATTCCAACAATAGCAATTGCCTTGTTTGGTAGTACTGGCGGGTTTCTTGTTATAGTATCTATCTTTGTTTTCATGTTTTTTATCATGTGGATCGTTTATAAAGTTTTTGGAAATAAATTATCACCAAAATCTGAACGTGTTGGCTTAATTATGGAATTGCCACCTTATCATAAACCTAATATAAAAAACATTCTCTATGTAACTTTTCAAAGAACACTCGATATTTTCTTTAGAGCAATCAGAGTTATTTCATTAGTATCCATTGTTTTCTTCGTTTTAACTTATGGATTTGGTGGAAGTCAAGAAACAAGCATTTTATATAAAATAGGAATTTTAATTGAACCAGTAACAGAATTCTTTGGATTAAAATGGCAAGCCTTCCTGGCATTTTGTGCATCTGCCATTTCTAAAGAATCATTACTTGGTGTCTTAAATACACTTTATGGTTCAGGTGGAAATATTGTAAGTTCAACTTTCGGCGCAAAAACTGCAGGAAGTTCATTAGCTATTTCATCCATTTTGGCTACCCATTTTACTAAAGCTCAAAGACTCGCTTTTATTTATGCCATTAGTTTTAATATGCCTTGTGTAAGTGCCCTTGCTGCCACAGCAAGAGAAACACATTCAGTTAAATGGACCGCTAAAATAGGTGTATTTTACACTATCTTTTCTTTAATAATTGCTTGCATTATCTATCATATTGCATTGTTATTATTCTAATGTTTTATTAAAAACTTTTCTACATAATAAGACCTAATTATATAAAATATAGTTAGGTCTTATTTAGTATAAAATCTTATTTGATTTTTAATTGTTCAAAATGATAACGTGGTTTCCCAATACTTTTCTTTCCATATTCAATTGCCTCTTGCGGACAATAACAAATACAAGCCATGCAATGAGTACATTCATCACCCCAAATAGGTTTTCCATCAATAAGTTGAATATTATTCATTGGACATTTTTTAACACATTGATTGCATCCAATACATGTATCATTTACTTGAAAGGCATCTGCTTTGACAAAGAAGCGATAAAAAATAGGATTGACCGGACCACTCATAAAACGATCATAAAGATTATGACGTGGTTTAGAAAATACTTTTCCTTCTTTAATATATTTTATCGTTTCTTTTATATCCTCTTCTGCTTTTTCGACAATTTTCTTTGCTTGATCTGCCTGTGGTGCATTAAACATAGCAATATAGTTTTCTGGCATAAGGATTTGTTTTGTTCCCATATAGTCTAAATGTTTATCCTTTGCAAGCATTAAGTTATACTTTGCGGCATTTCCTATCTCACCACCACAATTCATAACAAACCAAATGCGTTTTGCCCCAATGAATTCTGTTTTATAAAGCCAATTGGAAACAATTCTTGGAATACGCCAAGCATAAGTGGGAACTACAAGGATAATATCATTTCCTGTTTCTATTGACGAATAATTATTCGTTTTAATTTTTTCATTTAAATCTATTATATTTTCGTGTAATTCATCCGCAATTCTTTTTGCTATATAACGGCTATTGCCTGTTCCTGAAAAACAAAAAATCATTTATTGAATTCCTTCTTTCATTTATTTTTTATGTTCTATTGATTATTCTATTATTAAAAGATTACGCTGTAATTTTTCATTAAGCTCATAAAGCGCAATTTTTTGATCCTGATAATAAATTAAATCATAGGCTTCTTTATAAGGTAACCATTTCAAAGCCGTATGTTCTTTAGAGAGTTTAATTGTTCCATCAAAAGGCATTGCAAAAAAATACATAGGAATAACAACAATATGACTTCCCCATAACAATCTTTCATCATCACTAAAAACAGTATCTGGTAAATAACTTATACTTTCTAAAGGGTAAAGTGGTAAACGTTCATAAATACCTGCTTCTTCAAATATTTCTCTACGAGCACCTTCTTCCAATGTTTCATCATCTTCCAATCCACCACAAACCCCTTGCCAACAAAATTTTGAATCTTCTCGTTGAAACAAGGCATACTCATAACCATTTTTGCTTAAGCGATATAAAAACACATGTATTTGTTTAGGCTGTCTTGCCATCTTTACACACCTCTTTTTGTTTTCTAATTTTTTTCGTATAAAACATACACGTTAATGGTATTTTCTTTTTTCCTAAATTTAATATAATTTTTTGTTCCTTTGATCTTTTGAAACCTCGATGTTCATAAAATTGATAAGTACACGCACTATCTGTATAAAGATAAACAAGCTTTCCTTGTTCTTCTTTTTCAAAAACAGATAACAAGGCTGTACCAATGCCTTTTATCTTACCATTAGGATTAGCCGCCAAAAAAATAATTTCTCCATCGGGAATATATTCTTTACAAAATGAATTATACATTTTTTGATTTGCTTCATCATATGAATCAACTCCATCTTGAGCTACTATATGTTGTAACCCATCAATTATACGAACATAAACAGAACTTAACTTACTACTATATTTCTTTGTTTCATTTTGCATATCCGCAAGTAAAACACCGACAAATTCATCATCCACATATGCTCCATAAACTTTAGTAGCTCTATTCAACTCTAAATACCAAAAATATTTAGCATATAAATTTAAAAGAATTTTATTTTTAATGTACCAATTTAAATGCATTCCCTTAATTGCGAATTGTTGCGCTTTTTTATAATCTTGTTTACGTATTTCTCGTATTTCAATCATATTTCACCTCTAAATTTATATCTATGATTACTTAATCTATAATTTGATAACCAGCAGCTTCTAAAACTTCTAATCCTTTTTGATAGTTTTCTTTTTTAAGGAAAACATAATCTGTATTATAGGTTGAAACAGCATAAATTGAAATATGATGTTCTGCAAGAATTGAGGCAATCTTTGATAGTATTCCAATTAAAGAAAAATCTAAAACATCCTGTATACGAAACGCTTTCCAACCATCATCTTGTTGAATAACATTTGATGGTACTTCAGAGGTTAGACATACGAGCGATTTTTCTTCATCTGTTTTTCCAATAAAACAAAATTTAGATTCTAAGTTGACAAGTGAATAGTCCTCAACTTGACATATAGAAAAATCTTGATGAATCTTTTGTATTTTCATGACTAATCCTCCTCAATTTTATTTATATTTGCTGTATCTAAAATCACAATAAGAATTCCCTTCCGCAATTGTCTTTGTTCTTACCAATTTCATATGCATAATATCCGCTAATACATAATCCATTTGACATAAATAAGCTGCAAGTTGTGGACATCCTTCATCTTGACAGAGTTTACATATACCACACTCATGATAATCATATCCTAAATCATATTCATCATTACCTGGTAAAATATCAACGACCCAATCATTTTCATAAACGTGTTCATGACTTTCTTTTGACCATTGTAGTCTTCCTGCCATTTTTTTAGGATCTAAATAACTATTGGCATCTCCCATTACTTTATGAAATAATTTAGAGGCATAAAGTCCATCCCGAAATATTTCATAGTTTTCTTCTGCGGATTTTCCTGTACTTCGATTCATTGCAATAAAATAGCTTCCCATGATATATGAACTCAACAATCTTGAATTTCCAATATCTTTTGCACATTGAATAATTTTATGATGTTCTTCCCCTATTTTTCTTACTACATCTTTCGAAAAGCCTCTTCTTTTCAATTCAGCTTTTACCACATGATGATAAAAATGATAGATTATTTTTACATTAACTGATTCTTTCATCTTCTTCACCCCTTCCAAACTTTTATACAATAGAACTTTTAATACAACTCCATTTTAGCACAAACAAAAAAAGAAAAACTAAGAAACCTTAATGTCCCTTATGTTTTTCTCTTTTCTTTTGTTGTTTCAAAGCAAACAAACGCATTTTATCTAATTCTTTTTGCTTTTTACTTTGTGAAATGTGCTCTTGTTTGTTTTGTTCATGTTGTAATTTTAATGCTTGTTGAGATTTTGTTCCAACACCTTGCAATTGGACTTGTTTTCTAGCATCACGTTGTCTTTTTTTATAGCTTTTCTGTTTTTCAATTACAACATTTTCAACAGCCGGACTAAAGTTTAATTGATCATATTTTTTTAAAATAAAATTCTTTATTTCATAATCCTTGGGTTCTTTATAAAATGTGATTTTGGTCACTGTTAATTTTCCATCTTCATTGCACTCCAAAACCCCTACCCAAAAAGGATTTTCAAAAAATACGGTTAATTTACAACTTGTCTTATCCATGGTTACCCTCCTTTATATAAATAAACAAAGAATGGACAACCCGGAGGGGCAGGTTACTTACCTATTAAAATAGACGGCTGGGCTACCTACCAGCTCTAGTACAATTTGTACATTGCGTTTTTATCTTTGCAATCCTATTTTATCATCTTTTAATTATTTTTCTACTACACAATAACAAACACCTTCAGGTGCTTTTATTGGATCATCTTTATAATAGGCATTATAGTTAGAAATATATTTTTCTGTTATTGTTTGATGATTTTCATGTTGAATAATTGTTAGATGACATTGATTGAGTATCTCTTCGAGTTCATCAAAACTGTATTTTGCTTTCATTGATTCATTAGCTTCTTCTGCTAACATTTCGTTAACTTTTGTTTCTTTACTTTCTTGAATACATGGATAATCAAAAACAAGACGACTACCTTTTAAGAGATGTTTGGATAATTGTTCTAACATCTTTTTAAATTCATCTTTTGTAAGATAATAGCTTAGCCCTAACATACTACTGATTGAAAGTTGGTCTTCTTGATAACTGCTTTGTAATAAAATATTTATCCAATTTTCTTGACTTAAATCAATTGGTAAGAATTGAATATTTTCAATATCAACATCTTTACATCTTTGTCTTTTATCTTCAATTACTTCTTTTTTATCAATCTCAAAAACATGCATTTGATTTTGATAATAATATGCAAACGAATCATAACCCGATGCAAAATCTAAATACTGTTGACATCCCTTTTCTTTCATCTCTTCTATTGCTTCTTTACAAAAAGCACTTCTTACTAAAACAGAAGGTGATAGTTGATGATCAACGATCCATTTTAAAGCTTCTTCTTTACTTCCTTTAAAACTTGGATTAAAAAACGAAATTCCCTGTGACATATTTAAACCAATCATTTCATACTCTTTTTTTGTAATTAATTTTGTTGAAAGAGGATCATCAAAAATTTTAATTTCCTTATTTTTTTGATGATACGCTCTTGCAAATAAACTTACTAATGCTGTCATGTTTTGTTCCATAAAATTACCTCCACATATTTAATACAGGACTTTTACAAAAATGACCAGTCTTGAAAAAATGCCCATTTTGTGGTAATATAAAGGTAGAAAAAAGAAAGAAATGGGAAAAATTTTCTCATTTCTTTTTTATTTAAACTTCTTAAAACCATTAAACCAAGCTCGCTCATCAAATGATTTCTTTTTTATTTTTATAACATTCTTCTCTTTTGGAATGCCAATTGGCAAAAAGCATACCAATTCATAATCATTTGGCACATTTAATATATGTGCCATTTTTTTACCGATTTGATCTTCATCGGTAATATGCCCTTCATACCAACAGCTTTGATATCCTAAAGTAATGATTGCTAGTAACATATTTTCAATTGCTGCTGAATAATCCTGTATGGCAAAACATTTATCACGATACGCATAGATACGTTGAGTGAGAATACAAATTGCAGCAGGTGCACTTTGTCCTACTGGCGGATCTATAACATTGAGTAATTGTTTTAAAATATGTGGATCATCAATCGCAATAAAACTTGTTGTTTGTTTGTTACATCCAGATGGAGCATCGATTCCTGCTTGCATTATTTTGATAAGATCCTCTCTTTTTACTGGAACTGCTTGATATTCTCCACGAAAACTACATCTACTATGAATAGTTCTAGAAAGGTATTCATTTTTACCCTCCTAATAACTATATTTCTTAATTTTTTCCATGACTCTACTTGCTTGTTCATCTTGTAAAATATATGGTTGATAATCATTTCTTCCTCTTGATGAAGTTAAAGAACATGGGATGATTTGTACTTGATATCCAGTTTGCGTTGTTCCTTTAAAAGAATAAGAGAGTTGATAAATCATGGTGTCTGTATC
Organism: Bacteroidaceae bacterium; assembly: GCA_963618275.1. Classification (GTDB taxonomy): domain Bacteria; phylum Bacillota_I; class Bacilli_A; order Erysipelotrichales; family Coprobacillaceae; genus Faecalibacillus. The sequence continues at coordinate 10,345 of CAVESC010000020.1, read as the reverse complement.
ACTTGGATTACGATTACCACCAAAGCAGAAATTACCTAATGAATAAACAATTGGTTTTCCATTATAAGTTTCTGTTCCTTGAACAACATGAGGATGTGAACCAATGACAGCATCCGCTCCAGCATCAATAGTAAATTTAGCCAATGATCTTTGATCCTCATTGGCTTGATATTGTCTTTCAATACCCCAATGATAATAAACAAAAACAAGTTGACATTGTTCCTCATTTTTTAAATGATTGATTGCTTCTTGTATTTTTTGATGACCACTTTCATTATTCATAGATACTGAAAGTGAACGATAACCAAGAAATCCACATTTGATGCCTTTGATTTCTTTTATGTAAGAATCATCATAACCAAAATGTCCAATAGAAGCTTCATCTAAATATTTTTTTGTATCTTGAAGTCCTGCTTCATAGTAATCTTCACTATGATTGTTCGCAAGAGTCACCGCTTCTACTGATGAAGAAGTTAATATTTTGGTATATTCAGGATTTCCACTAAAAGGAAATTCTTTTTCAAGATGATTACTTGCTGTAGTAAGCGGTCCTTCTAGATTAACAACTGTTAAATCATCTTTTTCAAAGACTTCTTTTACTTTCTTTAAAAAGTATGTTGGATCATTTCCTTGTCTTTTATATTCTTGATTAAAAGATCCATCATAGGCTTGTCCAGCATAGTTACCTAGTGTACAATCTCCCGCAAAAGAAATAGTAAAATTCACTTCAGGTTCTTCTTTCTTTTTTTCTTCCTTTTGTACTATTTTTTCTTGTGCTTTTTTAGGGGTTTCTTTTTTAGTTGGTTGATTTACGTTATTAAAAAGAAAAATACCTAAAGAAACAATAAGAATAAGTACTAAAACTACAAATGCTACTTTTTTCTTATTTAATTTACGATTCATGAAATTCACCTCAACTTATTTTAACATATTCTAAAATATGTTAAAATGCTTCTATTGGAGGAATAAAACATGATTGAAGAAATTATTGAAAATAAATTAGATTATGCATCTTTATTATGCGAAAGTGATCCTAATATTAATCTTGTTGAAAATTATTTAAGAGATGGAAGATTATTTGCTTATTTTGAAAACCAAACCCCTCTTGCTTTTATTGCTGTAAAAGAAATCAATGATACTACCCTTGAAATTAAGAACTTGCTTACTTTAGAAAATTATCGAGGACATGGTTATGGAAAAGCCTTACTTCAATATATTGAAAAACTTTACCAAAATAAAACAACTTTTTTAATTGGTACCGCTAATAGTTCTATGACAAACATGCTTATTTATACAAAACTTGGTTATCATTATAGTCATAAAATTGAAAACTTTTTTATTGATTATTATCCTCAAGAAATCTATGAAAATGGAATGCAAGCCACAGATCTTCTTTACTTTACCAAAAGCCGTGCAAACTAAAAGGATTCATCACGAATCCTTTTTTGTATATTCTTTTAAGATATCAATATAAAGTTGTCCAAAACGACTTAAAATAGCTTTATTATGTGTAATATAGCCTATTTCCATAAAATCATCTACTTCTAAAGGAACCGCAATGATGTCTTTTCCATTAAGCTGTTCATTAATAACACCACTACAAATTGTATAGCCATTAAGACCTATTAATAAATTAAAGAGTGTTGCTCGATCACATACTTTAATTTCTTTTTGGCTTTCTAAAGTACTTAATATTTCTTCAGAAAAGTAAAAAGAATTGTGTTCTCCTTGTTCATAAGATAGACGTGGATACTCTTTTAAATCCTCTAAAGTTACTCTATTTTTACTTGCAAGAGGATTATCTTTTCCAAGAAAAACATGGGGTTTTGCAATAAATAAACGATGAAATGCTAAATCATTTTCTTTCAACGTTTTCTTTAAAACAACTTCATTAAATGAATTAAGATAAAGAACCCCTATTTCACTTTTAAGTTTGGCTACATCTTCAATAATTTCATAGGTTTGAGTTTCTCTAATTCTAAAATCATATTCCTTTCCACCATATTCTTTAATCAAAGAAACAAATGCTTCTACGGCAAAAGAATAATGTTGTGTAGAAATACAAAATTCATGTTTAACATTATGATCTTGTAAATACTTTTCTTCAATCAAGTTTGTTTGTTCAATCACTTGTCTAGCATAGCCTAAAAATTCTTCTCCCTGTCTTGATAAAATAACACCTTTATTGGTACGAATAAAAATCGTGATGCCTAATTCTTTTTCTAATTCTTTGATAGCGTTTGTTAAACTTGGTTGTGATATATATAAACGTTTAGCAGCTTCTGAAAGTGTTCCTACTTGAGAAACTGTCACTACGTATCTTAATTGTGCTAATGTCATACTCTTCTCCTTTTTCTTTGTCATTATACCATAGCCTAACAAAAATAAAATTGTTAAGGTTTTATAAATCGACATTATTTTTATAGAAACGTTGTTAAAATAAAATCAATGAGGGAGTAGTCTCACAATCTGTGTGATGATATCAACATACGCGAATAGTTTTTCTATTCTGGTACATCTTAAAGACAAGACTCGTTAAGGATTTCATCTTTAACGAGTTTTGTCTTTTTTTACTCAAAGGAGGAACAACGATGTTTTATCAAAAAAGTATTCAAGATGTTTTATATGAATGTGAGAGTTCTTTAGAAGGTTTAAATGATTTTCAAGTAAAAAATCATATTAAAAAATATGGTAAAAATGAACTTATTGAAAAAAAGAAAGATTCCCTTCTTGTGATCTTTTTAAAACAATTTCAAGATTTACTTGTCATCATTTTAATCTTTGCCGCTATTATTTCTGGATTAAGTCATCAAATTGAAAGTACCTTTGTTATTATTGCTGTCATTGTTTTAAATGCCTTGTTAGGAACAATACAAACTTTAAAATCAGAAAAATCTCTAGAAAGTTTAAAAAAATTATCTCTCCCTCATGTTAAAGTTATTCGTCAAAATCAATTACAAGAAATAAATGCAAACGAATTAACCATTGGCGACCTTGTTTGTATTGAAGCTGGTGATATCATTAGTGGCGATGGGCGTCTTCTTGAAGCAAATCATCTTCAAGTAAATGAAAGTCAATTAACAGGTGAAGTAGAAAGCATTGATAAATCCGTAGATATAATAAAAGAAAAAACGATTCTTGCTAAACAAAAAAATATGGTTTTTTCTGGCAGTCTTGTAAGCCATGGAACTGGAAAATATATCGTTTGTGCCATCGGTATGCAAACTGAAATTGGTAAAATTGCTTCTTTATTAGATAATACAAAAAATCGTAAAACACCTTTACAAAGAAATTTAGATACTTTAAGCAGACAACTTTCTTTACTTATTTTAATCATTTGTTTCCTTGTTTTAATACTTCAATTATTTATTGCTCGAGAAAATATTTTAGATGCTCTAATGATGGCTGTTGCTTTGGCCGTGGCTGCTATTCCTGAAGCTTTAGGCTCTATTGTAACAATCATTCTTTCCCTTTCTACACAAAAAATGGTAAAAGAACATGCCATTATTAAAAATATTCATTCCGTAGAAAGTTTAGGTTGCATTTCTGTCATTTGTAGTGATAAAACAGGAACACTAACACAAAATAAAATAACTGTCCAAAATGTCTATATCAATTTACAATTTATTGATCGTTTTAATTTACAAAATCACGATCATTTAACTTTATTAAAAACCTGTTATTTATGTAATAATGCCCAAATAAATGAAGATCAACGTATTGGAGATCCTACTGAACTTGCTCTTCTTGATTTAATCCATCAAAGTATTTCTCTTCAAAAAATAGTTTCCTTAAAAATAGATGAGATTCCTTTTGATTCAAATAGAAAAATGATGTCTGTTTCTACAAAACATCATCTTTATAGTAAAGGTGCTCCTGATGTTCTTTTAAAAAAATGTGATTTTCTTTTACTCAATGGTGAAAAAATAGCTCTATCTTCTATGCAAAAAGAACATATCTTAAAACAAAATCAAGAACTTGCCAAAGCAGGTTTACGAGTGCTTGCCTTTGGTTATAAAGAATATAACCATGAAAAGCTTACTTTAAAAGATGAAAATCATCTTACTTTCATTGGTCTTATTTCCCTAATGGATCCACCTAGAATTGAAAGTCAAGAAGCCGTACTTCAATGCAAAAAAGCAGGTATTAAACCTATTATGATTACTGGAGATCATGTCATTACCGCTACCAGTATTGCCAAAAAGATTGGCATCTTCGAAGAAAATGATTTATGTCTAGAAGGTCAAAAATTAGATTTACTAAGTAATCATGAACTTGATGAAATTCTCCCTCGCGTTTCTGTTTATGCACGAGTAGCTCCTGAACATAAAATTCGTATCGTTGAAGCTTGGCAAAGAAAAGGTAAAGTAGTGGCAATGACAGGTGATGGTGTCAATGATGCCCCTGCTCTTAAACAAAGTGATATTGGTGTGGCCATGGGAATTACTGGAAGTGAAGTAGCAAAAGATGCTGCCAATATGATTTTAACGGATGATAATTTTTCGACAATTGTTCATGCCATTATTATTGGAAGAAATGTCTATGAACATCTTAAAAATTCAATTTATTATTTATTGTCAGGAAATTTTGCAGGAATTCTATGTGTATTATTTGCTTCTTTATTTATTTTACCAACACCGTTTTATCCAGCACATCTTTTATTTATGAATTTAATTACAGATTCTTTACCTGCTATTGCGATTGGAATGGAAAAAAATGATCAAGATGTTTTAAAATATCCACCAAGAAAAAAAGAAGCATCTCTTTTAAATAAACAAGCTCTTTTTAGGATTTCTTTTGAAGGAATCATTATTGGTTTATGTACGATGGTAAGTTATTATTGTGGTTTAAAAATAAATACAATGGCTGCTTCTACTTTTGCCTTTGCGACAATTTGTCTATCACGCTTACTTCATGGTTTAAGTAGTCGAAATGAAAAGCCCATTTATCAAATTGGATTATTTTCAAATATACAAAGTATTCTTGCTTTTTTAATTGGTACCCTTTTATTACATCTTGTTTTATATATTCCTCTTTTACAAAAAGTCTTTTTAATTGAAAAAGTATCTTTCTTTCAAATGATTCCAATTTATATTTTTTCTCTTCTCTCCTTTTTCCTTATTCAAGTAAAAAAGATGTTTTCTACTCAATAGAAAATATCTTTTTCATAATTTAAAAATTTTCCTTCCCTTTTCTATGTTATAATAAAGAAACAGGATTTTAGGGAGGGATTAGATGGAAAAAGATTTAACACATGGAAATACATTAAAATTGATTATTTCATTTTGTATTCCTTTAATTGGGGGAGCTATTTTTCAACAACTTTATAACGTTGTTGATACGATGATTGTAGGAAGATTTGTCGGTGTAGATGCTCTTGCTGCCGTTGGTTCAACGGGTTCATTAAACTTTTTAATTATTGGTTTTGTTTTAGGACTTGCGGCAGGTTTTGGAATTCCTATTGCGCAAGCTTTTGGGGCTAAAGAAGAAAAAAGAATGCTTCAAACCATTATGAATGCCTTTTACTTATGTATCTTCTTTTCAATTGTTCTTACAGTTTTAACCCATTTTACAACAGAAACATTGCTTCAATGGATGCAAACACCAACTAATATTTTTAAACAATCTTATGATTATATTTCGATTATTTTTTATGGTTTAACATGTACCATTGCTTATAACTTTTTAGCAAGTGTTTCACGTGCTTTAGGAGATAGTAAAACACCTCTTATTTTCTTAATTATTTCATCAGTACTTAATGTTGTTTTAGATTTATCAATGATTATTAATTTTCATATGGGTGTTCAAGGGGCTGCCCTTGCGACAGTCATTGCTCAAGGTATTTCAGCTATTTTATGTTTTATTTATATGGCTAAAAAATATCCTAATTTAAGATTTGATCATCATGCACGTTCTGTAAGTTTTTCAATTATCAAAAAACTTATTAATATTGCCGTCCCAATGGCTTTACAATATTCAATTACGGCTGTTGGTGCTGTTATCTTACAAAGTGCCGTTAATACTTTAGGTTCAGCAAAAGTTGCTGCCATTGCTGCTGCCCAAAAATTATCCATGTTCTTTACGCAACCAATGGATATGATGGGTTCTACAATGGCTACATTCTCTGGACAAAACCTTGGTGCTGGTAAAATAGATCGTATTTTTAAAGGAATTAAAGAATCGATGCTTCTTGTCATCGGTTATGGTATTGTGGCTTGTATCTTTATGATTTTCTTTGGAAAATACCTCACTTTATTATTTGTTGCCGGTAATGAAACAGGCGTTATTAATGATGCTCAACAATTCTTAACATGCAACAGTATTTTCTATTTTGTTTTAGGTATTTTATTTGTTTCAAGAAATACCATTCAAGGTTTAGGAAAATCTGCACTTACCATGCTTGCTGGTGGTGCTGAATTAGTCGCAAGAACTTTTGTTGCCTTTGCCCTTGTTGGTAAATTTGGTTATAATGCCATTTGTTTTGCCAACCCTATCGCTTGGTTTGCGGCTATCATTATCTTGATTCCAACACTGATTATTTTGATGAACAAATTAAAAAAAGAACATAATTAAAAGATATCGCGAGTTGCGATATCTTTTTTTACACACGTTCTTTATTTAAACGATTATGGATGTTTTGCATTTTTAAATCAAGTCCAGCAATCGTCTTTGCACATTCTTGTAATTCTTCTTTAATATCTTCAGGAACATTATTATCTGTTTTATATTTAAGTTTATGTTCCAAAGAAGCCCAAAAGTCCATCGCAATTGTACGAAGCTGTACTTCAACATGGATTGGTTTAGGTCCTTCTGATAAGAAAATTGGTACTTCTAAAACAAGATGTAAAGACATATAACCACTTTCTTTTGGATTAGCAATATAATCTTTCATTTCAACTAAACGAATATCATCTTGATCTGTAAGCAATTGTGCTACTTTATAAACATCATCTACATAATTACAAATAACACGAATTCCTGCTATATCATGAATATTTTCCTCTAAAGAACGTTCTGTTACAGGAATATCTTTATTGATAGCTTTTTTTAGAATACTTTCTGGCGATTTTAAACGTGATTCAATATGATGAATTGGATTATGATCATGTTTTACTTTAAATTCCGCATCTAGTATTTCTAATTTTGTACGAATTTCTTTGATTCCTGCTTCATAAATTTGTTGCATTTTCATTAATTCTGAGACATTTTCATATAAAGTTGTTTTTGCTATTTGATTCACAACATTCTTTTTAATTCTTTGACTTGGTTTCATTTTAACACCTCACCTCTATTAAAACCTAAAAAGATGAACTTGTCATTAACAAAAGAAAAAATCTTTAAAGATTTTTTCTTTAAAGATTTAATCACTAAGGTCTTCTCCATTAGAAGCAATGACTTTTTTATACCAATAGAACGAATCTTTTCTATAACGATCTAATGTTTTTAAATCAAATTCATCACGATCTACATAAATGAAACCATAACGTTTAACCATACCTTCATGAGTAGAAATTAAATCAATGGCTGACCATGGACAATATCCCATCATTTGTGCCCCATCAGTAATCGCTAATTGAATTTGTTCAATATGTTTTCTTAAATATTCAATACGATATTGATCATGGACCTTACCATCTTCTGTTAATTTATCATAAGCACCTAAACCATTTTCTGTAACAATCATTGGTAAACGATATCTTGAATACATTTCACGAATGGTTGCTCTAAAACCAAATGGATCAATTTCCCAACCAAAATCTGTATGAGGTAGATTTGGATTGGCAGCTCCTAAATAAACACCTTCTTCCATACGTGTTTTTTGTTGGTCATGTCCAAATGTTTCTTCTTGATTTTCATCACACCAAGCAACAGTTGCTGTTGAATAATAGTTGAAACCGATGAAATCTGGATGTCCATTTTTTAGAATTTCCATATCTCCTTCTTCGATATGAGGAGTCGCATTTCTTTTTTCCATGAAAGCCCATGCTAAATGATTATATTCTCCATAAACAGCCATATCTAAATAAAGCCAGTTACGAATTGCATTTAAGTTTTGAGCAGCTAATTGATCTTCTGGTTTACAACTTGCTGGATAAGCAAGAGAAATATTTGGTGCAGGTCCAATTTTTCCACCTTCAACCATTTCATGACATAAGGCCATTGCTTTTGCTTGAGCGACTAACATATGATGATTTTGTTGATAAAGTGATTTGTATTTTTCTGGTCCTGTAAGGGTTGTTGTTCCAATGATATCTCCTGATAAAATTAAAACATTTTGTTCATTGATTGTAAGCCAATATTTTACACGATCCCCAAAGTTTTCAAACATCACTTTGGCGAAATTAACAAACCAATCAATGGATTCACGTTTTTCCCATCCACCTCTTTCTTCTAAAGCTTGTGGCATATCGAAGTGGAACATTGTTACTAATGGAATAATATTGTATTTTAGACATTCATTAATAACATTATTATAGAAATCAATTCCTTCTTGATTCACTTCACCTGTTCCTTGAGGTAAAATTCGTGACCATGAAATAGAAAAACGATAAACTTTAAATCCCATTTCAGCCATTAATGCAATATCTTCTTTATAACGATGATAAAAATCAGCACATACTGTTAAATCAGATGTCCCTTCTGGTACTTTTTTGACATCTTGTACAGAAGGTCCTTTTCCATGTGATAAGTTTGCCCCTTCTACTTGATAAGCAGATGTACTTGCTCCCCAAAGAAAGTCTTTAGGAAATGGTTTTAATTTTTTGTGTAACATTCTTTCTTCCTCCTAACATTACTTTCATTATACTATTAAAATAAAAAAACATCCACATGGATGTTTAATCAATAAATTCATCTGCCTTGTAATCTCTATACTTATGATAAACAGGTCCAGCATAAGCAACCATTAATTCATCATAGACTTTACTTGATAATTTTTCTCCCACATAAAGCATTTCATATTTAACATCTTTTTCAACATATTTAAAGCCCATTTCTTGAAGTCCATTTCTCAAATAGAAATTTTTACGATGAACACGTTGGTTATAATTATCATATTTTTCATCTACTTCTTCAATACATAACATAATGGTATGAGGATATCTTTCTTTCAACATTTGTAAGACACTACTTCCATAACCATGTCCTCTTTGAAGTTCATCAATTGCTAGATAAAGAACATAAGATAAATTTTGATAGGTAATGACATATGTTAAACCAACCCATTTATTTTGATCGTAAATTGATAAAAATTCTCCTTTACCTTCATTATGCTTTTCTATTAATGCTTTCCAAGGTGCTCTTTCATCTTTGGGAAAAGCACTATAATAAAGTTGACTTACTTGTTCAATATCATTTTCACTTATTCTTTTTAATTCCATACAATTCTCCTATTTATAATATTTATCAAAATACGCTTTTAATGATTTTTTGATTGAAATATGATCCAATTTCATTGAGAAAACAAAACGTTCTTTTTCTTTAAGTTCATTTCTTAATTCACCAATATGTTTTCTAAAAGCTTCATATTGGACAACAATATCGTTTTCTTTCGCAAATTTTTGGATATTGTTTAAAATATTTAAAGAATACCCAACATCAATTAAAAAAACACCATAAAATAATCCCACAAAAAATGAAAACCAAAGATTTCCAGCAAGCCATTCAATTGAATGAATAATATTAGGATGAATTAAAAAATAATAAATCGCACTTAATAAATACCAAAAGAAAGTAAACTTTGGACAAATAATTCCTTGAATATTAAACTTTTCATCACTGTAATCCCAAAGCTTTACATGCATTCCTTTAATAAAAATAAGACCTGCAAAATATTCAATCAACGTAACAGATAAAGCCATTAATAAAAATAAAACTGTCTTTCTTAAATACACTTCATGAATAAATGAAACATCAATATGCGCCAGTAAATAAACCACACATAAACTAAAACCATAAAGTGGTAAATAAGGCCCTACTAAAAAGCCAGGATTGATCCATTTTCTTGAAGGATTTGCCTTTGAAAAAAAACGACGAAAAATAAGTTCTAAAAGCCATCCCGCTAAACTTCCAATAAAAAATATAAACGCTAAAATCAACCATTCTTTCATAAAATCACCTATTTCATTTTATTAAATAATATAGTAATTAGAATACTTGAAACAACCTAAAAAATCAAGTTAAAAAATAAGGCTTTCGCCTTATTATAATGTACAAATCATGACTGTCATTGTTCCATCAAAATCAACTTCTTTTTGATCTGAACATACAACAAAATGATCTCCTTTTTTGACTTCTTTTCCTTCTACTGTTCCTTGTCCTTCAATAATTGATACAAGTTGGAATG
>CAVESC010000019.1:0-33249 GCA_963618275.1 Bacteroidaceae bacterium | reverse complement strand
GGTTTATAAATATCAATAACATCTTCTTCTTTTAAAGCTGTTGTTCCTACTTTACTAAGAAGAATATCTCCTTTTTCTGGATTACATCTCTTATATAATTCATTATGATCCTCTAATGATATGAATTTTGTATTGGAAAAATCAATTTTTCTAGAACTAATATCTTTTACAGAAATAAAAGGAACACCATCTGCTTTATACTTTGGTGTAGAATGCGTGCCATCGGTTAATTTGATTAATAATGATCCTAATCGAATCCATATCCAGTTATTTGGAATATCAAAAGGCAATTCATCTTCGATACATTTAACATCCTTACCTATCTGCTCATAATGTAAATTATAGGAATTAAGCTTAAATTAAAAATTATACAAAAAATCAATGCCAAGGTACATTAAACGCGTTTATATAATCAGTATTTAAAAACGTGTTTAAATATATAATTTAGGAAAAATTAATAAACTAAGTATTTTTTTAATGTGATAAAATATTAATTTATATTTAAAATAATAATGTGACGACATACTCTTTTAATTTTTATGTTAAAATGCTCTACAACCACAAAGTTGCGCAATAGTTGGTAGAGCAACTAAGAATAAACTAATATAATGAATATATAAAAAATAGAAAGGGGTATCCTAATGAATAGTTTAATGATTATTATTGTGTTGATTATTTTTTTGATTGTAGTAGCAATATCGGCATATGTTATTTATTTGATTATTAAGGCTTTAAAAAAATATACAAAATCTGCACCAGTAAGAAAGGAAAAAGCACAAAATGCAAAAACTCTAGGAGAAGTTTTAAAACAACATAGAGTAAAATGTAAAATGACACAAGAATTTGTAGCAGAAACTTTAGGAGTAAGTAGGCAGGCTGTTTCTAAATGGGAAATTGGTTCTTCTGATCCAAGTACAACAAATTTAATAGCACTAGCAAAGTTATTTGGTGTAACTACTGAAGAATTAATGAAAGAAGCAAAATAGAATTTTTATAAGGAAAAAGGATGAAATTGATTTTATCGAAATAAGGAAGATGATATCTTATAATGATAAGAAAATAATAATTAATAGATAAAAACTATCAAAATGATAATTTTTATCTATTTTTATTTATATAAAGACAATTGTATACTTTATAAGCAAGGAGAAGAGAAAAATGAAAAAATCTTATTTATATTTAATTACAACATTTATGCTTTGGGGAAGCTTATATGTTGTTAGTCAATTTGTGTTAGGGAAAATTCCAACTTTTACAGTCGCAATGTTTCGTTATTTGATTGCTTTTATAGCGTTAAGTTTAATATCTATAAAAAGTAAAAAAGAAAAGATTGATAAAAAAGATTATAAATATTTCTTTATTATGGGCTTTATTGGATATTTTATTTCTGTAGATTGTCAATTATTAGGAACAAAGATAGCGGGTGGCTCTATGGCTTCACTCATCAATTCTTTAAATCCAGTTTTTATTAGTATTATGGCTATGCTTATTTTAAATGAAAAGCTAGAGGTTAATAAAATTATGGGGATTTTGTTATCTTTGTTTGGAGTTTATATGATTATAGGAACGGGTGCCCATGTGCAATTTATGGGTGTACTTATTTCTTTTTGTTCTGTTATTTGTTGGGCTTATATGTCAGTGATTTCAAGAAAGATTTCTACTAAATATAGTGCATTAACACTGACAAAAGTATCCATGCTTATTGCAACAATTTGTAATCTTCCTGTGTCTTTTATTGAAGTGAAAATAACACAACCTTTAATTCAAATTGATGGAGGTGTCGTGTTTGGTCTTCTTTATATGGGTATTGTATGTACAGCACTCACAAATATCTTATGGAACAAAAGTTTATCACTGCTTCCTGCTAATACATGTAGTGCTTTTTATCCAATACAAACATTGACAACTTCCGTTTTAGGCGTTGTTATTTTTCATGAAGTATTGAAAATGTCCTTTATATTAGGATCAACCTTTATTATTATGGGTGTTCTTATTAGTTTATTATTTCAAAAACGTACTCGAAAAGAGGAAGAAGTCCTAGTATAATAAACCTAGGTGATCACAATGAACTTATATCAATTGCGTTATTTTATAACGCTTGCAAAAGAGGAACATTATACAAAAGCAGCAGCTCAATTACATATTACTCAACCAAGCTTGACCCATGCTATTCATTTATTGGAAGAAGAACTCGGTTTGAGTTTATTTGAACGTAAGGGGAGAAATGTCATTCTTACAAAATATGGTCATCTTTTTTTAAAAGAAATAGAGCCTTTAGTAGTACGCATAGATGATTCTGTTAATATGATCGAAGAAATTGCTCAAGGAAAAGAAAAACTAAATATTGGATTTGTAAGAAGATTAGGAATGAGCTATATTCCTCAACTGATTTCTTCTTTCCAAAATGAAAATATTTCTTTTCAATATCATACAGGTTTTTCTTATGATTTGATTCGTCAATTAAAACAACATCATTTAGACATTGTCTTTTGTTCCTATGTAGAAGATCAATCTATTACATTCATCCCTGTAGTACAACAAGAATTTTACGTGATTGTGAGTCTTAAACATCCTCTTGCTAAGTATAATGAAATTGATTTAGAAGAAATAGAAAATCAACCTTTCATTACTTTTAATAAAAACAGTGGAATTCGTCCAATGATTGATCGTATTTTAAAAAAGAAAAACATCCATCCTTCTATTTCAATGGAAATAGAAGAAGATGAAGTTGTTGGTGGTTTTGTGGGACATGGTTTAGGTATTGCGATTGTTCCAGATATGGCAGTTTATGATTTAATGCCGATTAAAAAAATTAAAATTAAAGATTTAGAAGATAAACAAACTTTTTATATGGCTTATTTAAAGGAAAGTGAAAAATCAAAAGCTTTTTATGAATTTATAAATCATGTAGGAAAATTATAATTAGCCTCTTAAATAGAAAGAGGCTTTTTTTGATATATATAAATGTTAAACTGCTAGCGTATGGAGAATTAACAAAGGAAGTGTTTTAAATGTTTAAACAACAAAAGAAAATGATAGTGATGGATTTTACAGGAATCTATGAAAATGAAAATTTTTATAAACATAAAAATATTGAATGGATTGATTTTCGTGAAGTACAAGGGGTTTATGGTTATTGTAGTCAAGAGGCAAGAAAAACAATAGAAGATAAAATAAAGTTTTTATCACCGGAAGGAATCCATTTTATAGATTCTGGTAATTTTCATTATGTCAGTGAATTTTGGATAGAAAAGATCAAACAAGATTTTATTTTGGTAGTTTTTGATCATCATAGTGATATGGTACAACCTATGTTTGATGATATTTTAAGTTGTGGATCTTGGATTTTAAATAGTTTAGAAAATAATAAATATTTAAAGAAAGTGGTTTTAATAGGAATTGATGAAAAACAAGTTTCTTTAATACCTAAACATCAAGATAAAGTTCTATATCTTAAAGATGATGATTTAGAAAATTTAGATGTTTGGAAAAAAATAGATGATTTATTACATCAATATCCTCTCTATATTTCCATTGATAAAGATGTTTTAAGTCAAAATGTTGTTCAAACAGATTGGGATCAAGGATCGATGCAACTTGTAGAATTTAAAATATTGCTTACTTATCTATTTAAAAATAGTCATACTATTGGGATTGATATTTGTGGAGAATGTGCTAATGAAGTAGGACAATTAAATGAAATTAAAGAAGATGATTCTTTTAATGAAAAAATACTTTCATTTTTAAAAAAAGAAGAGGATTAAGCAAAAAAATCTTAATCCTCTTTTAAAGTATTATGAAACATATTTAAAAGTAATTCTACAAAGATTACAACGATGGATTGTAAGTCAACAATTGATTGTTTAGATAAAGTATAGCCAGGTAAAATGAGCGTGTTATCAATAGATAATTTAGATTTTGGATTTAAAGTAATCAAATACGTGTTTTTAGAAGCGTTTGTAAGATCAAAAAAACGAGATACATTATTTTGATTACCTTCAATAGAAAAATAAATCAATAAATCATCTTCGTGAATTGTATTATAAAGATGACTTGCTTGCATATAATCATAAGCAAAATGAGTATTAATGCCTAAATCTTGTAATCCTAAAACTAAATGTTTTGCTGGTAAAGATGAATAATGAACACCAATGATATAGATATTTTTAGTGTTTTTTATTTGTTCAATAAGCTGATTAAGTTTGTTTTGATCGATGTTATTGAATTGACGAATCACTGATAAATATTGAGAAACCTGTTGGTCAAATAGATTTTCAGGATTAATCTCAACATGTTCTTGATGAAGATAATGTACCATATCAAAGCGAAAATCTTTATAACCTTTATAACCTAAAACTTGACAAAATCTTAAAATTCCAGAAGTTGAGACTTGACATAATTCAGCAATTTTAGTAATTGTTGCTGTTTCAATAGCTGATGGATTTTGAATGATATAATCATAAACTTTACGTTCTGTTTTAGAAAAGTCATTTTTATGTAAGTGGATTGTTTCCATTAAGTTCATAGCTTTCACCTCGTTTTTATTTTATCTTAAAATGATAAAATTGTCAAAATAATATGTAACTATTGACAGAATAAAATAATAAGCTTATGATTTGTTTGTAAAAATTATCAAAAACAAGTGTAAAAAGTAACAAGGAGAAAATTATGAAACAATTACCAGAAGGATTTTTATGGGGTGGCGCAACTGCTGATTTCCAATATGAAGGAGGATTCAATGAAGGAGGAAGAGGACTTTTATCGCATGACTTTGAAACAGATGGATCAATGGAAAATCCAAGACATCATACATTTCAAATGCCAGATGGGACAATTTTAAAACCTAGAAGTTCATTTTTCTATGCTGATCCTGTTCCTAATGAAGCAAAACCAGTTTTTTTAGATGATGAATATTATCCTAGTCATCAAGCAGTTGATTTTTATCATCATTATAAAGAAGATATTGCTTTAATGGCAGAAATGGGATTTAATGTTTTTCGTTTTAGTATTTGTTGGAGTCGTATTTATCCTTTAGGAGATGAAGAAACACCTAATGAAGAAGGTTTAAAATTTTATGATGATGTTATTTTGGAACTTGAAAAACATCATATGGAACCACTTATTACTATTTGTCATGATGAAATGCCAATGCATTTAGCTTTAAAATATGGCGGATGGTCAAATCGTTTTGTTATTGATTGTTATGTAAAATATTGTAAGACATTATTTGAAAGATATGGAAAACGTTGTAAATATTGGCTTACATTTAATGAAATCAATGCCGTTAGAGGATTTGGACCATGTGGTACAAGAGAAAGTGATGGTAAAGTGAGATGTCAAGCAGATCATCATATGTTTGTGGCAAGTGCAAAAGCGGTTATTTTAGGACATCAAATGATGCCAGGTAGTATGTTTGGAACAATGTATGCCATGAGTGAACTTTATCCAGCGACATGTAAACCAGAAGATATGTTTAAACGTCTTCAAGCAAGAAGAGAAAACTGGTATTTTATTGATACGATGGCAAGAGGATATTATCATCCTTATGCTAAAAGTGTTTGGAAACATCATGGATTTGATTCATTAGAAATTACGGATGAAGATAAGAAAATTTTAAAAGAAGGACAATTAGACTTTGTTTCATTTTCTTATTATCGTTCTAATACAGTTAAAAAAGATGACCCTTGGTTTAATGTTGGGGGTTCATCAAATCCTTACTTAGAAAATACACCTTGGGGATGGCCTGTAGATCCACTTGGACTTAGACATTGTATGAATGAAATCTATGATCGTATTCAAAAACCAATTTTTATCGTAGAAAATGGTATGGGAGCTATTGATCAAGCAGATGAAAATGGTTATGTTGAAGATGATTATCGTATTGATTACTTACAAAAACATTTATCTGCTATGGCCGATGCTATTAATGAAGATGGAGTAGAATGTTTAGGTTATACAATGTGGGCTCCAATTGATCTTGTTTCTTTATCAACTGGAGAAATGAAAAAACGTTATGGATTTATCTATGTTGATATGGATGATAAAGGAAATGGAACTTTAAAACGTACAAAGAAAAAATCATTTAATTGGATGAAACATATTATTGAAACAAATGGGAAAGCCCTTGATGAAGAACTTTAGCGAAAAAGCTAAAGTTTTTTTCTTTATTGACACCTTTCTATAATTCCTATAATATTAGTAGGAAAAGAGAGGTACCTTATGATTTATTTAGACTATGCAGCCAATACACCCATAGAAAAAGAAGTGCTTGATACTTACTATCAAGCAACCATGAAATATTTTGCTAATCCTAATGCCAATCATACCTTAGGATTACAAGCTAAAGAGGTAATAGATCAAACAACAAAGAAGATTGCTAAACAATTGAATGTTTTACCTGAAGAAATTATTTATACTTCAGGTGCCAGTGAAGCTAATAACCTTGCTATTAAAGGGGTTTTAGAAAGATATAAACATCGTGGTAAACATGTTTTGATTTCACCTTTAGAACATAATTCGATTTTATCAAGTCTTACAAAGATGCAAGAATATGGTTTTATTGTAGAAATGATTCCTTTAAAAGAAGATGGACAAGTCAATGTTGAAAAAATGAAATCAATGATTCAAGAAGATACGATTTTAGTAAGTGTTTGTAGTATAGATAGTGAACTGGGAATTAGACAACCAATTGAAGAAATTGGAGAAATTTTAAAAGATTATAAATATTGTTTTTTTCATAGTGATGCTTCTCAAGCAATTGGTAAAGTAAGTATTGATTATCAAAATGTTGATTTGATTACTATTGCACCACATAAGTTTTATGGAATGTTAGGAACTGGTATTTTAGTTAAAAAGAAAAAAGTGGGTTTAAAAACACAAATTGATGGTGGAAAATCAACAACTGTTTTTAGAAGTGGAACACCTGAATTAGCACATATTGTATCGATTGAAAAAGCTTTAGAGATTGCTCTTTCAAAACAACAAGAACGAGAAATTTATGTAAAATCGATCAATCATCAAATGATTGAACAATTAAAACAATATGATCAAGTGTTAATAAATCATACAAAATATTCTTTACCTCATGTCATTAATATTTCTTTAAAAGGAATGAAAGCTACAAAATTTGCACAAATGCTCGATCAACAAGGTGTCTATATTTCTACTAAAACATCTTGTTGCCCTGTAGAAACACCTTCTAAAATGGTCTATGCTCTTTATCAAGACCGTCAAAGAGCGATGTCATCTTTTAGAATCAGTTTATCGCATTTAACGACAGAAAAAGAAGTTCAAGATTTTTTGAAAATCTTTGATCAATGTTACAAGGAGTGCTTTGAAAATGGAAAAGTATAAAGAAATAGAAAGAAGTATTATTAAAACTTATCGTAAAGAAATTTGGTCTAAATTTATAAAAGCAGTTAAAAATTATCAACTTATTCAAGAAAATGATAAAATCATGGTTTGTATTAGTGGAGGAAAAGATTCTTTTTTAATGGCAAAATGTATTCAAGAGTTACAAAGACACGGACGTGTTCCTTTTGAAGCACATTATGTTGTCATGGATCCAGGGTATAATAGTTATAATCGAGATTTTATTGAAGATAATGCAGATTTATTAAATGTACCGATTGAAATTTTTGAAAGTAATATTTTTGATGTAGTTTCTACTGTTGATAAAAGTCCATGCTATTTATGTGCGAAGATGAGAAGAGGGTATCTTTATAGTAAAGCTCAAGAATTAGGATGTAATAAAATTGCTTTAGGACATCACTTTGATGATGTGATTGAAACAACACTTCTTTCGATGTTTTATGGTTCAGAAATTAAAACAATGATGCCTAAATTACATAGTGAAAATTTTGAGGGATTAGAGCTTATTCGCCCTTTATATTTAGTAAAAGAAGAAAGTATTATTTCTTGGCGTAAACATAATGATTTAACATTTATTAATTGTGCGTGTCGTTTTACCGAAGGATGTTCATTAATTAATGATGGGACAAGTAAAAGAAAAGAAGTTAAAGAATTGATTAAGACGATGAAACAAGTCAATCCTAATGTTGATCAAAATATTTTTAAAGCGTTAGATAATGTCAATTTAGATTGCATTTTAGGAACAAAGAAAGAAAAAGTTTATCATAGCTTTTTAGATGATTATGAAAAATAAAGAAATATTAAAAAGAGCATTTAAACAATCAATTCCTATTATGTGTAGCTATTTATTTGTTTCCATAGCTTATGGCATGATGATGAATGAAGCAGGATTTGCTTGGTATGTTTCTTTGCTTGTTAGTTTTTTGATTTATACAGGCGCTTTTCAATTTCTTTTGATTACGTTATTAAGTGGAGGAACTTCTTTACTTACAATTGGTGTAACAGCTTTATTGATGAATAGTCGACAACTTTTTTATAGTTTATCTTTTATTGATACTTTTAATAAAATGAAACAAAAATGGTATATGATTTTTACCATGACAGATGAAACTTATGCTGTTAATTGTAATTTAGAAGATCAAGATAAAGAAGAAATCATGTTTTATGTTGCATTATTTTCAAGATGTTATTGGCTTGTAGGAACGTTGTTAGGAGCTGTTTTAGGAAAAATGATTCCATTTGATTTAACAGGTATTGATTTTTGTATGACAGCGTTATTCATTATTATTTTTATGGATCAATTAGAAAAAAATAAGGATCATTTTCCAGCTGTTGTAGGGGTTGTAGTTGCTATTATTTGTTTAATTGTTTTTGGTAGTCAAAACTTTATGTTACCGTCATTGATTATTTCTTCAATGATTTTACTTGTTAAACAAGGAGGAACATCTTATGAATAGTTATATTCTTCTAGCTATTATTCTTTCTGCTTTAATTACTTTTTTATTAAGAGCTCTTCCTTTTCTTTTATTTAAAGAAAAAGAACTTCCTAAGTGGTTAGAAAAATTAGAAAAGAATTTACCAATGACTATCATGGCAGTTCTCATTGTTTATTGTTTAAAAGATTTAAAAACACAATTTATGATGATGTTTTTACCTTATCTTTTAGCGTGTATGACAGTTGTTTTTACTTATAAATGGAAAAAGAATACTTTTTTAAGTATTATTTTATCAACTATTGTTTATATGATTTTTATTCGTCTATAGTTTGTTAAAAATATCACAAGCTATAGATTTTTTGTAATAAAGATGCTATAATTACATTAACGCTTAAAAATTGTATTTAAGGAGGAAATATAAATGGGATTTTTAACAGGTAAAACAGCAATTATTACAGGAGCAGGACGTGCTGTCTTAGAAGATGGAAGCTGTGGTTCTATTGGTTATGGAATTGCGACAGCTTATGCTAAAGAAGGAGCTAATCTTGTCATTACAGGACGTAATGTTAAAAAATTAGAAGCTGCTAAAGAAGAATTAGAAAGATTATACGGTATCAAAGTTTTAATAGTTCAAGCAGATGTCAATGCTGGTGCTGATAATGAAGCTGTTGTTGGTAATGTTGTTAAACAAGCAATGGATACTTTTGGAAGAATCGATGTTTTAATCAATAATGCTCAAGCATCGGCTTCAGGTGTAACATTAGCTGATCATACAACTGAACAATTTGATCTAGCTATGTATTCAGGACTCTATGCAGCATTCTATTATATGAAAGCATGCTATCCATATTTAAAAGAAACAAAAGGATCAGTTGTCAACTTTGCTTCAGGAGCAGGATTATTTGGAAACTATGGACAATGTTCATATGCTGCTGCCAAAGAAGGAATCCGTGGATTAACACGTGTAGCTGCTAATGAATGGGCAAAAGATGGAATCAATGTCAATGTTGTATGTCCTTTAGCTTGGACAGCACAATTAGAACAATTTGAAAAAGCTTATCCAGAAGCTTTCAAAGCAAATGTTAAAACACCACCAATGGGACATTTTGGAAATAATGAATTAGAAATTGGACGTGTATGTGTACAACTTGCAAATCCTGATTTTAAATATATGACAGGAGAAACACTTACATTAGAAGGTGGACTTGGTTTAAGACCTTAATAATTAATCACTCTTAGGAGTGATTTTTTTTATGTATTCTTTTATAATGAATATATAGGAAAGAAGGAATGGTTATGAAGTATGCATTAATTAATGGAAAAATTTTAAATGGTCATCAGGATATGGAAGTAGAAACAGGGAAGGCGATTTTTATTGAAAATGAAAAAATTGTGGCTATTGAACCTTATCGAAATTTAGATAAGTCTTATCAGATTATTGATTTACAAGGAAAATATATCTTACCAGGTCTTATCAATATGCATGTTCATCTTGCTGGAAATGGTAAACCTCAAAAGAAACAAAAAGATAATGAAAAGACAGTTAAAATGTTAATGTCAAATCCTTTATCACGTAAAATCACTTATAAGGTTGTTTCAAATTTTGCGAAAATCGAATTAATGAGTGGTGTAACAACGATTCGTACAGTTGGAGGAATTGCTCATTATGATTCTGAATTAAGAGATGAAATTTTAAATGGAAAAGTTGTTGGTCCAAGAATTGTTGCCAGCAATGAAGGAATTTCTGTTCCTCATGGTCATATGGCTGGATCAGTAGCAATTGCGGCTCATAATAATGAAGAAGCATTAGCTTTAGTAGACAAGGCAAAAAGTCAAAATGTTGATTTGATTAAACTTATGATTACTGGTGGGGTTTTGGATGCAAAAGAAAAAGGAGTACCTGGCGAATTAAAAATGCCTCCTGAAATGGTAAAAGCGGTCTGTGACAGAGCACATCAACTTGGTTATAAAGTAGCTGCTCATGTTGAATCATCTGAAGGAGTACGCGTGGCTTTAGAAAATGGTGTTGATTCGATTGAACATGGAGCAAAATTAGATGATGAAATGATTGCTTTATTTAAAGAAAAGAATGCTTTTTTGTGTACGACGATTTCACCAGCGCTTCCGTTTGCGTTGTTTGATCCAAGTATTTCTAATGTTTCAGAAATAGAAAAATATAATGGTGAATTGGTTTTCGATGGTATTATTGAGTGTGCAAAGCAAGCCTTAGAAAATGATATACCTGTTGTTTTAGGAAATGACGTAGGATGTCCATGGGTGAGTCAATATGACTTCTGGCGAGAACTTTATTATTTCCATAAATATATTGGTGTTTCTAATCGTTTTGCTTTATATACAGCAACTTCATTTGCTTCTAAATATGCTGGTCTTGAAGAAATTACAGGAACGATCGATGTTGGTAAGAAAGCAGATATGATTGTTGTAAGTGAAAATCCTTTAGATGATTTAAAAGCTTTAAGACATGTTGAAAAAGTATTTACACGAGGTAAATTAATTGATCATCCAAAGGTAAAAATCAATAAAACAGTAGAAACAGAATTAGATAAGTATTTATAAGGAGTTAACTATGGACAGAAAATTTTTCTTTTTTGACATTGATGGAACATTAGCAGTAGGAACACCAGGAAGACAATACATTCCTGAATCGACAAAAAAAGCAATAAGCATGTTAAAAGAACAAGGACATTTTGTGGCTATTGCGACAGGAAGAAGCTATGCGATGGCAGTTGATCATATGAAGGATCTTGGCTTTGAAAATATGGTGAGTGATGGTGGTAATGGAATTACCATCAACAATGAACTTATTACCATTAAACCTTTAGATTATCAAAAATGCTTGAATTTAATAGACGAATGTAAAGAAAAAGGTTTTATTTGGGCTATTTCACCAGATAATAAAACAAGAAGATTGGCCCCAGATAATCGTTTTTATGATTTTACACATGATGTTTATATGGATACAGAAGTAGTAGAAGGTTTGGATCCTAGAAATTATGATCAAATATTTAAGGTCTATGTAGCATGTTTTGCACCAGAGGAACAAAAACTAGAATCATTAAAAGAATTACCTTGGTGTCGTTTTCATAAAGAATATTTATTTGTAGAACCAGGGGATAAATCGGTTGGTATTAAAATGATGGTTGATCATTTTAAAGGTGATTATAAAGATGTTGTTGTTTTTGGTGATGAAAAAAATGATTTAAGTATGTTTAGAGATGAATGGACAAGTATTGCGATGGGAAATGCTATTGATGAATTAAAAGAAAAAGCAACTTATGTAACAACACCATGTGATCAAGATGGTATTTATAATGCTTGTGTGCATTTTGGTTGGATTCAAGAATAAGATTATTTTTTAAAACAAAGAAGGTGATAGTTGATGGATTTAAATGAAATGAAAGAAATGTGTTTAGAGATACAAAGTTGGCTCAAAGATCGTTATGGAAAGACTGAAGGTCAAAAGATTTGGGAAGCAACTTGTAAACAATATGATCATTATCTAAAAGAACTTCCTGATTATGGAGGAAAGAAAAATCCTCATGCTCTTTCGATTTTTGGCAGTATCCTTGTTTTTTCTCTTTATCCTTTGTTACCAGACCAACCACCAGTTGAAGAGTTACAAGAACTTGTAACACATTTGTTTATGGCATCATTTGAAAAATTAGGAAAGATTTTTGATTTAAATAGAAACTTTGATATATGGTTGATTGATAAAGTTTTTCATATTGTTGGTAAAAAAGATCAAAAACATTATCTTCAATATCCAGCATCTTTTAACAATATTTCTGAACCTTATGATAAAGAAAACCATGTAGCAAGGTATCATTTTTTACAATGTCCAAATGCTGAGTTTGCGAAAAAATATAATTTAATGCATATACTTCCACTATTTTGTAATGCTGATTATTGGGGAATTAGTCAACTTCATGGCACACTTATTCGACAAGGAACTTGTGGAAACTGTGATAAGTGTGATTATTGTATTGTTGGTAGTAATAATCCTCTAGCAAAAGAATATGAAATAGTCAAAGATGAAAAGGGTTTTTTAGTAAGTCGTAAGATTAAATGATATTTTGGAGGGAAATCATGGAAAAAATATTTTTTGAAACAGAAAAAGATGGTTTTTATGGAACTTATTATATAAATCCAAAGGAGTCTCATTGTGCTATGATTGGTTTATTTGGTGATGATCCTAATGATTATATGGCAAAATGTGGTGCTAAATGGCTTCATGATCAAGGTGTCAATGTTCTTTGTATGTCTCCTGGTAAGAAAAACTATAGTCATGTCAATTATCCTTTAGAAAGAATAGAAACGGCTGTTCAATGGTTAAAAAATAATGGAAATAAAAAAGTTGGCATTGTAGGAATGAGTACAGCAGGAATGGATGCTCTTGTGGCAGCATCTATGTTTTCAGATATTACATTGACTTTTGCTCTTACACCAAGTGATTTTGTGTGGCAAGGATTTGAACAAGGAAATAAAGATGGCTGTAAAGAATGGCCAATTCCAGGTGCTTCAACACTTTCTTGGAAGGGAAAACCATTAGCTTATATGCCATTTGTTTATGAACATCCAATCTATTGGCAAAAAGTTGAAGAAGAAACAAAAGGTTCTGGCGATATTGAACGTAGCACATGTTTATTCATTGATTCGGAAAAAGCAAGAGAACATACGGAAGAAGAAATGATTAAAGTTGAAAATATCAAAGGAAGATTATTTCTTGTTGGAGCAGATGATGATTCTTTTTGGGAAGCAGGAAAATACATTCGACGTATGGATCAACGTTTAAAAACACATCCGCATACATGTGAGTATACAACGCTT
This sequence comes from Bacteroidaceae bacterium, assembly GCA_963618275.1. GTDB lineage: Bacteria > Bacillota_I > Bacilli_A > Erysipelotrichales > Coprobacillaceae > Faecalibacillus. The sequence goes on along the minus strand of CAVESC010000019.1, from coordinate 19,594 downwards.
GTTTACGAACATGGAACACATTTTGTTTTACCTGAATCTTTACTTCGTAAAGCTTTACCTATCGGTTTGAAATTTGTTTTACGTTTTATTTTTAAAGCGGCAAAAGATTATCCTAATGAATGTGAAGCAACAAGAAAAGATATTGATGAAAAACTTTCAAAGGCTTTGAAAGAATGGCGTGAAGAATAAGATAACTATGAAATTTAATAGTCACTTATAAATTTATTGATATCTATGATTCTAAAAGTAAATCCATTAAGATGAGTATGTCAAAAATGACAGATACAAAATGATAATGGAGGTAGAATCAATGTTAAATGAATCAGTAATTAAAGTGTTAAAAAATAATATGTGGGATCTTGCAACATGTATAAATAATGAACCAAATGTTGTACCAGTGGCTTTTAAAGATGTTAGCGATGAAGGAAAACTTATTATTGGTGATGTTTTTTTAGAAACAACATTAAATAATCTTAAAGAAAATAATGGAAAGATTGCTATTTCGGTCTATGATGGACAAAATTTAGAAGGGTATCAAATAAAAGGAACTGCAGAATATGTTATAGAAGGTGAAGTAGTTAATACGTTTAAAGCGATGGTTGAAAAAATGTTTAATGGTGCTGTAACAGCCAAAGGAGCACTTATTGTAACACCTTCTAAAGTTATTGTAACAACACCAGGAAAAGATAATAAAAAAGAAATCTAAAAAAGATACTCATAAATTTAATAGTTACTTTAAAAAAGAACACCTTTAATCTATAATTTGAAAAAGATAGATTGAAGGTGGTTTTTATATGGCAAAATATAAGAAAAAAATAGAGGATGATATACGTTGTCCTCTTGAATATGGACTTACTGTTTTTGGTGGAAAATGGCGATCACGTATTATCTGTGTGTTATTTGCACATAAAAAATTAAGATATAGTGAAATTCGCAAAGAAATGTACAACATTACAGATGCTGTGTTGGCAGCAACACTTAAAGATTTGATTGAAGATGATCTTGTTCATCGAAAATCATATGATGAAATTCCACCACGTGTTGAGTATTCTTTAACAGAAAAAGGATTATCAGTTGTACCAATCTTGCAAAGTATTTGTAAATGGTCAGGAATTTTTTATAAAGAAGATAATGAAAATGAAATGGTCCAATGTCAAAAATGTAATCATCATGGATAGGAGAAAATATGTTAAAATACACAGAAGAAAAAATATTTACTCAAGAACAAGTTCAACAATTATTTTTATCAGTTAATTGGGTCTCAGGAAATTACCCTAAACGTCTTTATAAAGCTCTTATGAATTCTTCAACGGTACTTACTGTATGGGATGATGATTTTCTTGTGGGGCTTTTAAGAGTGTTAGATGATACTGAAATGTTAGCGCAAATCCATTATGTTCTTGTTCATCCTGACTATCAAGGTAAGGGTATTGCAAGTAAAATGCTGGAATATATTAAAGAAAAATATAAGAATTTTATGTATCTTGAAGTCATGCCTGAAGATAAAAAGAATGCTGAGTTTTATCGAAAAAATGGTTTTTCGATAATGGAAAATGGTATTGCAATGCAAATATGTAATAATATTCATGAATAGAGTTAATGATGAAGAGAAAATACTTTTTAAAGTAGAGTACTCTTCATATTTTTTGATTATAATTAAAAGTATAGAAAAGGTTGACTCTCCCCTTAGGGGATAATCTATCATATAAAACAGAAAGAGGTATAACAATGTTAAAAATTGGTGAATTTTCAAAACTATCTCATTTAACAATCAAAGCATTACGCTTTTATGAAAAAGAAGGTCTTTTAATTCCTCAAAAAGTAGATTTGAAAACAGGTTATCGTTTTTATAAGACAAGTCAATTAACTGATGCAGCAATGATAAAGTCCTATAGACATTAGGATTAACGATTGAAGAAATTAAAGAAATCTACAGTGGGGCAGATAAAAAGAAAATACTTATTTCTAAAGCAAAGATGTTAGAAAATCAAAAAAAAGACATTGAAGCACGTCTTTCTATCATTAATCATATTTTGGAAAGTGATGAAATGAGCTATCAAGTAACCGTAAAAGAAATACCTGAAACAATTGTTTATTATAGTGAAGTGAAAGTAGATAATTATTCAGATATGATGAAAGTTATTCCAAGTCTAAAAAATGAATTTAGGAAATTAAATCCACAAATAAAATATCCCAAACCGCCCTATGAGTTTTGTGAGTACTTAGATAAAGAACATAAGGAAACAGATATTATGATTTGCCGTTATGAGGCGATAGAAAATACGGGGAAAGAAAGTGCTCGAATTAAATTTAAAAAACTTTCGACAACAAAGGTATTAAGTATTTTTTATAAAGGTGCTTATGATGAAATAGGTGAAGCTTATAGTTTTCTTATGAAATATGTAAAAGATAATGATTATCATGTAAGTGGTCTTGCTAGAGAATGTTATATTGATGGTATTTGGAATAAAAAATCGGTTGATGAATGGCTCACAGAAATTCAACTTCCAATTATTTAGGAGATTAGAAAAATGACTTTTGATTTTAAAAAAGAATATAAAGAATATTATAAACCCAAAAATAAACCTGAAATTATTAATATTCCGCAATTTAATTTTATTGCGGTAAGAGGTAAAGGGAATCCTAATGAAGAAAATGGCATGTACCAACAAGCAATTCATATACTCTATGCTGTTGCTTATACATTAAAAATGAGTTATAAGACGGAATATAAAATAAAAGGCTTTTATGAATATGTTGTTCCACCACTTGAAGGTTTTTGGTGGCAAGAAGATAAGGAAAATGTGGATTATTTACATAAAGAAAAGTTTCATTGGATTTCAGTTATTAGATTGCCAGATTTTATTTCTAAAAAAGATTTTGATTGGGCAGTAGAGAGAGCTTCTATAAAAAAGAAAATAGATTGTTCAAAAGCAAAATTTTTTACTTTTGAAGAAGGTCTATGTGTTCAAATGATGCATCAGGGTTCTTTTGATGAGGAAGAAACTACGGTAGAAATAATGAATCAATATCTTCGAGAAAAGGGTTATCGTAATGATTTTAATAAATCAAGATTTCATCATGAAATTTATTTATCAGATGCTCGTAAAGTGGAACCAGAAAAATGGAAAACAGTGATTAGACATCCAATATGTAAAATTGATAAAAATAATGAATCTATGAGAAAAAATAATGTTTGACATTGGTATAAATATATAGTATGATGACAAGGCAGTAAATGAATAGCAGCACATAGAGTATTGAAAAAATGCGTTAATATCAAATGATTGCAAAGTACCTAGCTGCAATGGGAAATGCTTAATATTAACACTTATCAATTGATCTATGCAATGTTATTGCTTTATGCAAATAAAACAATACGGAGGAAAATTTATGGCACGTTATACAGGACCACAATGGAAAATCTCTCGTCGTTTAGGATTCTCTATCTTAGAAAACGGGAAAGAATTAAACAGAAGAGCTTATGCTCCAGGTCAACATGGACAAAAAAGAAAAAAACAAACTGAATATGGATTACAATTAGCAGAAAAACAAAAAGTAAGACATATGTATGGAGTTAATGAAAAACAATTCCACAACACATTCAATCAAGCAGGTAAAATGGAAGGTATTCATGGTTATAACTTCTTATGCTTATTAGAAAGAAGATTAGACAATGTTGTTTATAGATTAGGTTTTGCTTCTACAAGAAGACAAGCTAGACAATTAGTAAACCATGGTCATTTCTTAGTAAATGGTGTTAAAACTGATATCCCATCATACAGAGTAAATGTTGGAGATGTTATCGAAGTAAGAGAAAGATCTTTAAATTTAGCAGTTATTAAAGAAGCTTTAGAAAATAAAGTTGCAACTCCAGCTTTCGTTGAAGTTGATACTAACAAATTAACTGGTAAATTAACTCGTTTACCTGAAAGATCTGAATTAAACTCAGAAATTAACGAAGCACTAATCGTAGAATACTATAACAGACTTGGTTAATAAGAAAAACAGCTTTTATAGCTGTTTTTTTGTATATAAAGGAGAATTTATGAATTCAAAATTGGTTATATATAATATAGAGAAAATTGAACATAGAGATCAGCTATTACAAATGTGTTTGATGATGAATATTGAAGTGATTCAATTAACTGATTGGATGACACAAAATAAAGTGAAAGATATTTTAAATAAGAAAATAAAAAAATCAAAAACTAAGAAAATCGCACCAGCAATAGTGCTTTTTTCAAATGTTTCATCATCAAAGATGGATCAAATTTTAAACTTGTTAAAAGATAATCAAAATCTTTGTTTAAAAGCAATTGTAACAGCGACAAATTTTAATTGGTCATTTGAAAAGCTTATAGAACACTTGTTAGAAGAATATCAAAAAAATAAATAAATCGTATAGAATAGAGATATTAATTTTGATATAATAGAAAAAGAATAATAAGGAGGCTTTTATGAACGAAAGTAGAATTTGTATTGCTCTTGATTTTAAGACAAAAAGTGATGTTGAAAACTTCTTAAAACAATTTGAAGGGGAAAGTCTTTATGTAAAAGTAGGGATGGAGTTGTTTTATGGTGAAGGTATTGAAATCATTAAAATGATTAAAGAAATGGGACATAAAATCTTTTTAGATTTAAAATTACATGATATTCCAAATACTGTAAAAAGTGCCATGAGACAACTTGCTAAATTAGATGTAGATATGGTCAATGTTCATGCTTCTGGTGGTATTGAAATGATGAAAGCGGCTATTGAAGGATTAGAAGAAGGTAAAACAGGTGGTAAAAGACCATTATGTATTGCGGTAACATGTTTAACATCTTTAGATCAAGATGTGTTAGATAATCAATTATTGATTCATGAACCATTAGAAAATGTTGTGTTAAAATGGGCTGAAAACGCCAAAGCGGCAGGATTAGATGGGGTTGTTTGTTCACCATTAGAATCAAAAATTATCCATGATCATTTAGGAATGGAATTTTTAACAGTTACACCAGGAATTCGTCTTGCAAGTGATAGTGTTAATGATCAAAAACGTGTCACAACACCAGCAATGGCAAAAGAATTAACTTCAAGCTATATTGTTGTAGGTAGAACAATTACAGGAAGTCAAGATCCTCTTGCTACATATAAAAAAGTATATCAAGATTTTCAAGGAGAATAGAAATGAAAAAAATTATTGCTAAAGATTTATTAGATATTAAAGCTGTCTTTTTAAGACCAAACGAACCATTTACTTGGGCAAGTGGTATTAAATCACCAATTTATTGTGATAACCGTTTAACTTTATCTTATCCTAAAGTTAGAAAAGATGTTGAACAAGGATTAGCACAACTTGTAAAAGATAATTTCCCAGATGCAGAATGTTTAATGGGAACAGCAACTGCTGGGATTGCACATGCTGCTTTAGCTGCTGATATTTTAGATTTACCAATGGGTTATGTTCGTGGAGGAGCTAAATCTCATGGACGTAATAATCGTATTGAAGGTGTTGTTAAAGAAGGAATGAAAGTTGTTGTAGTTGAAGATTTAATTTCAACAGGTGGTTCTTCTTTAGAATGTGTAGAAGCTTTAAGAGAAGCTGGGTGTGAAGTTTTAGGATTAATTGCTATCTTTACTTATGGTTTAGATAAAGCAACTGTTAACTTTGAAAATGCACATTGTCCTTTTGTGACTTTATCAAATTATGATACTTTAATTGAAGTAGCAAAAGAACATGATTATATTAAACATGAAGATATGGAAAAATTAAAAGCTTGGAAAGTTGATCCAAGTGATGAATCATGGATGAATAAATAATTATTTTTAAGGAATGATGGTAATTTAGACCATTGTTCCTTTTTTTTGTTTTTATTTGCAAAAAATAGTGGTATGATGTAAAAGTAATAGTAGGTTTACTTTTTGGAGGTAATTATGTTTAAAAGTATTCGATATGTATTAAAAGAAAACTTTACAAATTTGTATCGTATATATTGTATTTCAAAGTATGAATTGCTTTCTGATATGCGAGATTCAAGATTAGGTGTCTTTTGGAACTTTGCTAATCCGGCAATTCAAATTATGACGTATTATTTTGTATTTGGTTTAATTATGAATAGAAAGGCTGTAGGAAAGATTCCTTTTATTCAATGGATGCTATGTGGGATGGTCGTGTGGTTTTTTATTAGTCCATGTATTACTAATGGAGCCAATGCCATTTATGCTAAACGAAATGTTATTACAAAGATGAAATTTCCGGTATCGGTTTTACCAGCAACAGTTGTTGGTAAAGAATTGTTTAACCATTTTTGTTTGATGGCTATCTTGGTTGTTTTCTTACTTACACAAGGAATTATGCCTTCACTTTATTGGCTTGAACTTATTTATTATCTTTTTGCAGCAATTTGTTTAACAATATCACTTGCGATGATTACATCTGTTTTAAATATGTTGGCTCGTGATACGAGAAAGCTTATTTTAGCGTGTATGCGTCTGTTACTTTATTTAACACCAATTTTATGGCCAATTTCTCGTTTGCATAAATATGGATGGCAAATGATGGTAAGATATATTATGAAAGCTAATCCAATTTATTATATTGTATGTGGTTATAGAGATTGTTTCTTATATCATCATGGAATTTTATTTTATTGGAAACAAATGCTTTTCTTTTGGGTGTTTGTTATTGTGATTTTTACAATTGGTAGTATGATGATGTATAAATTTAAACATAAATTTATTGATATGATTTAGGTGGTAATAATGGAAGATTATGCAATTAAATTTGAACATGTTTCAAAAATATATAAATTAAAGAAAAAAAATGATGGTAAGTCAAAAAGTTCAGTTACACAAAGATTCTATGCTTTAAATGATATTACTTTTACTATTCCTAAAGGAGAAGTCGTAGGAATTTTAGGAACAAATGGTTCAGGTAAGTCAACACTATCATTGATTTTAGCTGGTATTTCACAAATTGATGAAGGAACCATGGATATCAATGGAGAACAAGCTTTAATAGCTATCAATACAGGATTGGATATGCAACTTACAGGACTTGAAAATATTAATGTTAAAGGGGCATTGCTTGGACTTTCTAGAAAAAGAATTCAAGAAATTACAGAAGGTGTTATTGAATTTGCTGAAATTGGTGATTTCTTATATCAACCAGTTAAAAAATATTCAAGTGGGATGAAATCAAGATTAGGATTTTCAATTTCACTTTATTTAAATCCAGATATCATCATTGTAGATGAAGCCTTATCAGTTGGAGATAAAGGATTTGCTCAAAAATGTTTGGATAAAATGAATGAACTTAAAGATCAAGGAAAAACAATTATCTTTATTTCTCACTCTTTACCACAAGTTAGAGGATTTTGTAAAAAAGCTATGTGGATCGAAGGTGGACGTTTAAAAGAATATGGCGATGTTGAAGAAGTATGCGATGAATATGCAGAATATGTTGATTTTTATAATAGTTTAAAGAAAAAAGAAAAGAAAAAATTAAACGATGAAAAATTTGCTAGTCGAATTGTTCAAAATCCAAAAATTGGTTTTTGGGAAAAATTGTTAGATAAAATGAAGAGATAGGAGAGATAAGATGAAGAAAGTTATCACATATGGAACTTTTGATTTGTTTCATGTTGGTCATTTGAATATTTTAAGACGTGCTAAAGAATTAGGTGATTATTTGATTGTAGCAGTTAGTAGTGATGCATTTAATGCACAAAAGGGGAAAAAAGCATATCATAGTGATCAAGATCGTATGGCTATTTTAAAAGCAATTAAATATGTAGATGAAGTTATTTTAGAAGAATCATGGGATCAAAAAATAAAAGATGTCAAAGAACATGATGTTGATGTTTTTGTTATGGGTGATGATTGGAAAGGTCAATTTGATTTCTTAAAAGATTATTGTGAAGTTGTGTATTTACCTCGTACAGAAGGTATTTCTACTACTAAAATCAAAGATGATTTAAAAGACAAATTATAATAAAGGAGAGTTGTATGAAAATCAGTGTGATTGTCCCTTATGAAGGATATTATCAATATTTAAAAGATTGTTTAGAAAGTTTAAGTGAACAAGAAAATGTTGAAATTGAAACATTATTAGTGGGAAATCAAGATGATCAAAAATTTCAACAATTAGTAGACACATATAAAGATATAATATCTTTAAGAGTCATTCCTTGTTCAATAGAAGAAGGTGTTGCTAAAAAAAGAAATCTTGGTTTAGAAAATGCAACAGGAGATTATATTTATTTCATTGATAGTGATGATTATATTATGCCACAAACATTATCTTATTTACTTCAAGATGCTATCCAAAAAGATTTAGATTTAGTTGTTGGTAGAAGATGGATTACATGGTTTAAAAAACAAGTTTTTGAAACCATGGGAGATGAAAAAAATGAAGAATTAAATTTGAAGGATAAAGATGATGATCGTAATCATAAATTTTTAGAAAAAGATTATTCTGAAATAGCTGATAGTGATGAACAAAGAAGAATTGATTTGTTAATTAGAGCGAAGAAAGGTATTCGTAATATATCAGTTTTAAATATTTTAATTAAGCGTAGTTTAATCGAAGAAAATCATTTGCGTTTTAATGAAGATTTCATCTACTATAGTGATTTACCTTTTGTAGAGGGGTTAGTTATGTATGGTCATAAAATAGATTTCAATGAAGAAACACTTTATGCAAAAAGAAAACATAACGATCCAATTAATACCCCTGCCTTGTCGCAAATTAAAGATGAAACGAAATTTGATGAATTTATCAATGTTTATAAATATGCGATTTCTTTAGTCGATAAAGAAAGCAGAATTCGTTATTATTTAGATTCTAAAATGATCAAGTATTATAGCAATTTCTTTGCTAAAAAGATAAGAAGATCGAAAGATGATTTTTGGAGAGATGAAAGATTTGATCAAATGTCTGTTTTAATGCAAGATGTAAGAGATGATTTATTAAAAAATATGTCTCATTATCAAAGAAAAATGGTCAAACTTGCTAGAAAACATGATTTACAACAAACACAAAAGGTCATTGCTAAACATCTTGCTAAAAACAAGATGAAAAAGGTTCTAAAAAATAAAAATGAAATTAATAAATATTTATATCGACATAAATATATTAATGAACCAATTGAAGAAAATTGGGTCATGTTTGAAACGTTTATGGGTAAAAGTTATGCAGATTCACCAAAATATATTTATGAATATTTAGCTAAAAATTATCCAGGAAAATATAAATTTATTTGGGTATTAAATGATCCAAAAGAAAAACTTCCTTATGAAGGAATCATTGTTAAAAGATTTACGAAGAAATATGCTTATTATCTAGCTAAATCTAAATATTTTGTTTTTAATATTAGACAACCTTTATGGTTTAGAAAAAGAGAAGGTCAAGTTTTCTTAGAAACATGGCATGGAACACCACTTAAACGTTTAGCTTTTGACCAAGAAGAAGTAACAGCAGCTTCTCCAACTTATAAATCACAATTTTATCGTCAAAAACAAGAATGGGATTATTTAATTGCAGCTAATAAATTTTCAAGTGATATTTTTAAAAGTTGTTTTATGTATACCAATGGAACAATGTTAGAAATTGGATATCCTCGTAATGATTTATTATATGCGCCTAATAAAGATCAAATTGCTTTAGATTTGAAAAAGAAGCTTCATATTCCATTAGATAAGAAAACGATTTTATATGCACCAACATGGAGAGATGACGAATATTATGGAAAAGGGCAATATAAGTTTAAATTAAAATTAGACTTAGAAATGATGAAAAAAGAACTAGGGGATGAATATGTTATCTTACTTAGAACACATCATTATATTGCAGACGCTTTAGATGTTACTGGTGTGGAAGATTTTGCTTATAATTTATCTAAATATGATGATATTACTGAAATTTATTTAATTTCTGATATTTGTATTACAGATTATTCAAGTGTTTTCTTTGACTTTGCTAATTTAAAAAGACCAATGTTATTTTATACATATGATATAGATAAATATCGAGATGTTTTAAGAGGATTCTATATTGATATGGAAAAAGAACTTCCTGGTCCACTTGTTTATTCCACAAAAGAAGTAATTGATCAAATTAAACATCTTGATGAAATGAATCAAAAATATGCTAAACGTTATGAAGTATTCTATGAAAAATTCTGTTCTATTGATGATGGAAATGCCTCACAAAGAGCAGTTGAAGCAGTTTTTAAATAAGGGGGTTACCCCTTATTTTTATAAGGAGGTTTAAAATGCTTAGATTAATAAAAAATATCTTAGGTAAAACAATTAAGTTTATTTATCGAATAACTTATAAGTTAATACCAACTCATAAAAAGACAGTATTATTTATTGCCTTCCATGGTAGAGGTTACAGTGATAATCCAAGAGCTATTTATGAATATATGATTCAACAAGATAAGTTTAAAGATTATCGTTTTATTTGGGCAATAAAGCATCATAAAAAGAAAAATATTTCAATTGAAAATGCAAAAATCATTGAATACTTTTCAATTCCTTATTTCTTTTATCTTGCTAGAAGTCAATATTGGATCGTTAATTGTAAATTACCAATGTATGTTTTAAAAAAGAAAAATCAAGTATACTTACAAACATGGCATGGAACACCGCTTAAAAAGTTAGCTTTTGATATTGAAGTTCCTGAAGGAACAACTTTTTATCGAAGTGGTATGAATGAAGAAATGATGCATGAAACTTACGCACAAGATGTTAAAAAATATAATTATATGATTTCTCCAAGTGCTTTTACTACAGAAGTTTTTCAAAGTGCTTTTAGAATCAACAAAGAACGATTAATTGAAACAGGATATCCTCGAAATGACTTTCTAACAAATTATAAAGATGAAGATGTTTTAAATATTAAGAAAAAATTAGGAATTCCGCTTGATAAAAAAGTACTGCTTTATGCACCTACATGGAGAGATAATTCTTATGTTACAAAAGGCTATACTTTTAAATTGGAAGTTCATTTTGATAAATGGAAAGAAATGTTAGGGGATGAGTATGTTATTGTTTTTAAACCACATTATCTCATTGTTAATGATTTTGATATAGACCAATATCAAGGATTTGTTTATTTTGTAGAAGCAAATGAAGATATTTCTAATTTATATATTATAGCAGATGCATTAGTAACGGATTATTCGAGTGTTTTCTTTGATTATGCGATATTAAAAAGACCTATCTATTTTTATATGTATGATTTAATTCATTATCGAGATGAATTAAGAGGTTTTTATTTGGATATTTATCATGACTTACCAGGTGATATTATTGAAGATGAAAATCAACTATTAGAAGAAATAAAAAAAGGTTATGATTATCAACGTTTAGATAAGTTTAACCAACGTTTTAATAATCATGAAGATGGTAGGGCTTCTAAACGAGTAGTTGATATTGTTTTTAAGTAGGTGTTAAAATGGGACTACAAAAATTAATATTGAACATTATTTTAGGCTTTTTAAATATTTTTGTTAAAATGTTTAAAATAAAAGAAAATCAAGTAGCATTTATTTCTTTAGAATCTAAGTATTTAGATTCTGATATGAAATTGATTTATGATGTTTTAAAACAAGATAAAAAATTAAAACTCAAAAAAGTTGTTATTGAATATGATCAACAAGGAATTAAACAAAACTTTTTATATATGTTAAATTGCATTCAACAGCTTTTTGTGATAAATACATCAAAAGTGGTTATTATAAGAGATAATAATTATGTTGTTTCTACTTTTAAAAGAGAAGGTGTTAATGTTATTCAAGTATGGCATGCATGTGGAGCAATAAAAAAATTTGGAAATGCACTTGCTAGAAAATATCCTATTAAAAATTATGATTATATTATTGCTAATAGTTCTTATTGGAAAAAACCATATAGTGAGGCCTTTTCTGTTAAAGAAGAAGATGTTGTTGTTACGGGTATGCCAAGGGTAGATTGTTTATTTGATGAAAATTATTTAAAATCATCTAAAGATCAATTATTAGCTAAATACCCAATTTTAAAGGGTAAAAAAATTATTTTATATGCTCCTACTTTTAGAGGAAATATTTATCAAGGTTTTTCAATGCTACCATTTGATGGAGAAAAATTGATAAATTCTTTTGATGAAAATACGTTTTTGCTTTATAAATTACATCCTTTATTAAAACATGTAGAACTTCCTCAACATCCTCGAATTATAGATATGTTTGATGAAGAAACACATGAGTTATTTGCTTTAAGCGATGTATTGATTTCTGATTTTTCATCTATTGTTTTTGATTATGCTATTTTAAATAAACCAATGTATTTTTATATGCCGGATTTAAATGATTATTTAAAAGATGTTGGTTGTTATGTAAATGTAGATTTATTACCAGGAAAAATTTGTAAAAATATAAACGAATTGATTCAGGGTATACAAAATCATGAAGTAGGAAATCTTGAAAGTTTTAAGAATATGTTTTTTGAATATCAAGATGGTAAAAATATAAAACGTGTTGTTAACTTAATATATGATATATTAAAAAAGTCTCTTTAATTAGAGACTTTTTAAATAAGCTGTTACTTCAGTTAAATCTTTTAAAATTTTAAATGTTTTTTCTTCGTATTGCTTTTCTGGATATTTCATATCAGGAATACAAATAACTTTAATGTGTGCATCATAACTTGCTTGAATTCCTGCTTCACTATCTTCTAATACAATTGCTTCGTCAGTGTTAACACCAAGTTTTTGACAAGATTTTAAGAAAACTTCAGGATTTGGTTTTCCTTTAGTAACTTCATCTCCACAAATAGAATCATCAAAGAACTCTGTGATTTTTGCTTGAGCTAAAATTTTATCTACACGATCACGATTACTAGAAGTAGCAACAATTGTTTTATAATTGTTATCTTTTAAATAATGTAGTAATTCAACAAGTCCTTTTTTTACAGGAACACCTTCTGTTTCAAAGCGTTCAGCCATTAATTGATGAACATCTTGAATTACTGTTTCAATAGGAAAATCGTTTCCATAAACATCATAAAATCTTTGATAAATTCCTTTAATAGGTTTACCAAGTAATGTTTTATAAAATTCTTCATCCATTGTTAAATTCATATCTTTTAATCTTTTTTGATAGCATTCAAAAGTTACTCTTTCACTATCAATCATTAAACCATCCATGTCAAAAATAACTGCTTTAATCATTTTAGTATCTCCTCTTTTTATTATTCGTGATATATCATAGCACAAATAAAGGTACTAAAAAAGTAATTATCATATTATGAAAAACGAATCATAAAATGCAATAGGAGGTTATTTTATGATTAATAGGGGAGATATTTATTATGCAGATCTTTCACCGGTAATTGGAAGTGAACAAGGCGGAATAAGGCCTGTTTTAGTATTACAAAATAATAAAGGTAATAAATTTTCTACAACGGTTATTATTGCGCCGATATCTTCTAAACTTACAAAAAATCCTATTCCAACGCATGTTGTTATTCGTTGTGATTCGTTAGAAAAGAAATCCGTAATTTTATTAGAACAAATTCGTACAATTGATAAGGCAAGATTTCATGAAAAATTAGGGTCTTTAAATGATTATTTTATGAAGAAAGTGAATGAGGCCATTAAAACAAGTTTGGGATTAAAATAGTTTTCATCAAATATAATATTTGTTATAATGCCCTTATAGGATGGTGAAAGATATGAATATATATGATATCAAAAATAAAGCAAATGAAGTTTTAAGACAACCTAATCAATTATTTAAGGTGATTTTATATATTGGAATTATCCAAGCTTTGTTTTCAGCTTTATCAGAATTATTTACTGGAATTTTAGGTACTATTTTAAGCCTATTATTAAGTGTACTTACTATGACTTTGGGTCATGGAGTAATTGTGGCTGCTTTAAAAGTTGTTAATAATAATGGAGAACTTGTTGATGAAAAAGAAGATACTTTGGTAGGTATTAAGCAATTTGGAAATCTTTTTCCAACATATTTTTTATATAATGTTATTATTGCTCTTGTAGGAATTATTATTGCTGTTATTGGGATGGCTTTGATGTACGCAACAATGTCAGAAGCCCAATTTTCAAGTTTATCGCAACTTATTTTAATGTATGTTAATAAGTCAACAATTGCTCAAGGTGAATTAGTAAACATTGTAGCTTCGTTATCTGATATGTTTTCGTTTGGATTTATACTTGTTATAATAATAGCAGTTGTTTCTGTTTATTTATCATTACGATTTGGATTATTTAATTATGTTTTACAAAAATATAATTATACGGGACTAACAGCTATAAAAGAATCTAGTCGTTTAATGAATGGTAACAAATGGACTTTATTTAAATTGGAATTTTCATTTTTTGGATGGATGATTTTGGCAGGTTTAGTTTCAGGTGTTATAGCAATGTTTGTAGAAACAATTATGCCAATTAGTTTTTTAGCTACATTTTTAACAGGTGTTATTTCTACTTTTTTTAGTACCTATTTATATGGAGTAAAGCTTAATACATGTTTGGCAGTTTTCTATGAAGAATTAGATTATGAAGATAAAAATATTGTTGAACAAGTATAGTTGAAGGGATGTTTATGATGATTGAAAGTTTTGCTGGAAAAATTAATGGAAAGCAAAAAGCAATAGGATTTATTCTTTTGTTTCCATTATATTTGTATGTGATACCAAGATTTGCTAATTTTGGTATTTATCTTTTATTGAAATATACAAATATTACAAGAGATACAACAGTTTTAGGAATTTATTTAAATTTAGTTTGTTCTTTAATAAGTTTTATTTTAGTTGTATGGCTTTTAAAAGATTTTTTAATAGATAATATAAAAAAATTCAAGGAAAATTTAGCAGATAATTTTGTTTATTCTATTACAATTGGTATTGCAATGATTTATGGAATTTCCATTGTTGCTAATTTGATTATTAATTTTGTTTTAGGTGGAGGATCTAATGATTCTGCTAATCAGCTTTTATTTGAAAATTATTTAAGTAATAGTGTTTTATTGATGGCTTTTCAATCCGTTATTTTGGCTCCTATTTTAGAGGAATTGCTATTTAGAGGGCTTGTTTTTAGAAGTTTACGAGATAAAAATAAGTGGTTAGCTATTTTTGCTAGTTCATTTTTGTTTGGTTTCTTACACATTTATTCAGCGTTATTTGCTGGAGATTTAACACAGCTTATTTATTTGCTTTCTTATGGTGGAATGGGATTTGCATTTTCTTATGCCTATGAAAAGAAGAAAACAATTTGTGTACCAATTTTAATGCATATGATCAATAATTTGGTTGCAATTATTCTATTAGTATTTATGTAAAAAAACTCCAAAAAAGGAGTTTTTTTATACTCTTATACCTTTTATAAGATATGACCATGTTTTTTTACCAACAATACCATCAGTTTTTAAATTTCTATTTTTTTGAAAAGATTTAACTGCTTTTTCAGTTTTTAAACCAAAAATGCCATCTAATTTTAAATTAAATCCTACAAAATTAAGACGTTCTTGAATAAGCTTTGTAATTTCTCCACGAGCTTTTCTTTTAACTGTAGGATAAAAACTAAAACCTTGTCTTTTTATTTCTTTATCTAAACGTTGCAACCAAGTATCTTCTTGAACATTATGATTTGAATTGATAATTGTTGAAAAAGGAAAGTAAATACCTGGACAATCTGTGGCACTTACATCTTTATGTCTTTGTATAGAAGTAATAGCATATTTTTTCTTAAGAAATGACACTAAGTCGATAAAAGCATTTAATTGTAATGAATTCATTTTCTCTTGCATAAAATTTCCTTCAGCACATATTCCAATAGAATCATTATTTGCTCCTTTAGCATGAGCTCCTATGGTATTTTCAGGCCTTCCTTGATAAATTGTACCATCTTTTCTTATAAAATAGTGATAGCCTATGCCACTCCATCCTTTTTTTAAATGCCATTGATGAATATCTTCTACACTACATGTTTTTGCCTGAGCATGATGGAGAATAATTCTATTTGTTTTCTTTCTTGAAGTAAGTGGCGAAGACCATTGATGGTTTTTTTTAATAATTTGCATAATTTCACCCCTTCATATTACTTGTATGTCTAATTTAATAGAAAATATGGGTAAAATAAAAAAATAGTCTAAAAACTATTTTTGTATGAAAGTAATAACATCATTAGGTTGACAGTCAAGAATTAAACATAATTTCTCAAGTGTGAGAGCAGTAATATTACTGTTGTTTTTTAATCTATGCAAAGTTTTATGATCAATACCATTTTGTAGAAGAACATATTGAGAAATCTTCTTTTCTTTCATTGTTTGCCATAACGGTGAGTAATCAATCATTGTTATGTCCTCCTTATATTTATAATTATATCGAATTATTTTTATAAAAATATTGTGAATATATACACAATGACGTATAATAATGTTCAGGTGATAAAAATGGCTTTGTATACTTTAAAAGGAGTTGGAGAAATATCAACTGACGCATTTGATGAAAAGATAACTTTAAGAAATTTATTACAACATTTTAGTTTTTATGATTTTATTATTGTCGATACGAAACAAAATATTCTTTTTCAATATAATTCAAATGATGATTGGTTTCATAATTTAATGAATTTAAAGAAATTTTATAATAAAGAAGTTATTACAGTATATAAAAAGGATAATCATTTTTATATTTCGATAGATTTTTAAGAAAATTTATGATTTTTTCTTGATTTTAAAAAGATATTGTATTAAAATATCTTTGTTATCTCTCCGTAGCTCAGTTGGTAGAGCATCTGACTCTTAATCAGAGGGTCCACGGTTCGAGACCGTGCGGGGAGACCAATTGATAAAATAGCTTAAACACTAGGTTTTACTAGAGGTTTGAGCTTTTTTTATAGCTTGTTTTAGGTGCCTTACTTGGTTAAACTAGGGTGAACTAGGGTGTACTAAGTTGAGTTAGTCCAAGGTCAAATCAAGGTCAAAATATGGTCAAAAAAACTACTCGTTTGAGAGTAGTTTTTCAGTAAAGTTTTTTCTATTTAATTCTAATTTATTTTTTACAAAATTTTCTAACGAACTATTTTCTCTTAGAGATGTTTTATCAAGATGAATATATACTTGAGTAAGCATCTTACTGTCAGCATGTCCCATGTAGTATTCAGCTTCTTTTAATCGTACACCAGAATAGTAAAGTAGGGTGGCATAAGTGTGTCTAAAAGTATAAGGGGTAAATCCATCTTCTTTAAACTCTATGTTTAATTCCCATGCTTTCATCCTAATCTTATCTTTGATTTTCTTAACCAACCACTTATAAGACTGACAAGAAAGGTATTCATCTTTCTTGCTTGAAAGATTTGTAAATAACTTGTTAGTTTGTATGCTAGAAAGGTAATACCTTACAAAAGGCAAAATATTAGCAAATAGAGGTATATCTCTAACACTAGTATTATTTTTTGTAAAATCTTGAAATATAGCTTTATTAGAAACATAGACAACTGTTTTATTGATCCTTACATAACCGCTATTTCCATTTAGAAAAAAATCATCTTTAGTCAAAGCTCTCGTTTCTTCTGGTCGAAGTCCACAATATTTACTCATCACAACAAACATTTTTTCACGATCATTAAAATCAGCAACTTCTGTTAAATAAAATTCTTCATCACTTAGAATTCTTTTTTCTTTCTTTTGAATTTTAGGTAACACAATTCTTCTACATGGATTTCTATTTATTATTTCATCGTCAATCGCATTTTCCATTATTTGATTCAAAGTCATATATGTTTTATTTGCAGTATTTGGCTGATCAATTAGTTCGTTTATCAGGCTTTGTATATGTGATTTCCTAATATCAGTAACTTTCATATAATCAATCGAAGTAAAATGATTTTTTAAAATGGAATTATAACTAGCTATACTCTTAGCACTTATTGTAGGCATTTTATTTTCAAACCAAACCATTTTATAATCTTTAAACAAAACGCTTTTACTATGCAAAATAAGTCCATTTTCATAATCAATAATTTTTTGTCTTTTCTTTTTGTCTACTTCTTGCGAAGTTTTTCCGTAAATAGTATATTGTTTATTTCCTAAATTAATAGTAGTAGCATATCTGCCATCTTTTCTTTTTTTATATTTAGCCATAATTTATCATCCTTTATTCATGTATTTAATTGTTTTATTCCATGAACAAATATGATAAAATAATAATGCTCATGGATATTGAAAAATATAATGTGGTAGTTACATTTTCCATTTTCATGTGTACTTAATCAGTGGTGCCAGCCACTGATTTTTTTATTTATAATAAAAATTCTCTCATAGTATTATGAGAGAATAGCCATCAGTAGCGTTTAGCTGTTGTATATGGCTATTAGTAATATACTCTCATAAATTTTTTTTATACGTAATTATATAATAATTAAAAATAAAAGGAACCTCTAACGAGATTCCTTTCAATGGCGCTTGGGCCGTTGTGTAAATAACAATAGCGTATAGCTTTTGTTCACAAATATATTAACACACAAATTTTGTGGTGTCAAATCTCGTTTTTAAAGCATTATTTACGATTATTTGTAAATAATTCAATTATTTTATTATCTATTAAATCAAGAATTAAGCTATCTGCAATTAGTTTTTTAATTGGATCATAGTGATTTACAGGTTTTTTTATTCTTGTTTTACTTATTGTTGTAATGTTTTGAACTAGTGCAAATGATTTTTTATTTTTCTTAGTATATATATTGGCAACTTGTTTGAATTCATTAACGTT
Organism: Bacteroidaceae bacterium; assembly: GCA_963618275.1. Taxonomy (GTDB): domain Bacteria; phylum Bacillota_I; class Bacilli_A; order Erysipelotrichales; family Coprobacillaceae; genus Faecalibacillus. The sequence continues at coordinate 831 of CAVESC010000019.1, read as the reverse complement.
TTTTAATACTTTAACTACTTCTTGAATATTAGACACATTTGTTTCAGAAGTATCTAAACTTGTTAAAGCAGTATTTAATTCGTTAACAATAACTAATAGTTGTGGATATATTTGTTTCGATACTATGTTACCAATATCTAAATAATAAGGTTTTTCTTTTGAACTTAGAGGAACAACAGTTAATACTCCATTGTTTGGAGAATCATTTTTTGTTAAAACAATTGCAAAATGTTTTCCTCGTAGTTCACTTCCCATAGAAGGGCTAAAATCAACTAAAACTATTTGTCCACGTTTATATCTTTGAAATTTCATCATATCCTCCTATTTTATCTATAACATTTTTTGCAAGGTTGATATCCTCTTGCTTGAGCTTCTGATAAAGAAATCGCTGTTGGATTCTTCATATTGCTACAAAAAGCTCTTCCGAAATCTCATTTCCATATGATATCCTCCCAAACTATTTAGAATACCCACTTAAGGGGGTGATTCCATGTCTAAAAAAGAATATATAGAATACATAACTAGAATGTTAGAAAAAATTAACAATCTAGAAGTATTAGAATTAATCTATAAGTTTATACAAAAATTATTTATTAAAGATTAATTCGTGATGAGCTATTGCTCATCATTTAAAAAGACATCTTTCAAAAAATCCATAAATGCTTCTCTATTTTTTTTATCTAATTTTACAAACTTTTCTATTAATCTTACTTGTAATTCATCAAGATCATATTCTTTAGCTAATAGATCAATAAATAGATCATCTGTTTCAATAAATACTTCTCCAATACCATCCACTAACCATGCATAACTTACATTAAATTCTTTACA
>CAVESC010000018.1:0-33429 GCA_963618275.1 Bacteroidaceae bacterium | reverse complement strand
TTGTATAATATTTTATTTATAAAAAAGATTATTATTAAACAAAATACATTAAATAATTTATTTGAATAAAATGAGAGAGATATTGATATGGATGATAAAATAAAGAATATGTATAAAAAAGAAGAAAAGGTAATATTTGAGGAATATCAAAATGCTTATATTTTACCTAGACTTATAAAGAATGATGGACCGGGTTGGGGATTAGGAGGAGTGTTGGAATCATCAAAAAAATTTGTAGAATTATCTGCATATCATGGTGGTTGGATTGATCAAGGTGGATATTATGACTTTAATGATTTTGAAGAAAATAATGATCATGTTATTTATATGGGATTATTTTTTAAACATTGGGGGCATTTTTTAGTTGATTTATTACCTAGATTATGGTTTGTTAGTTCTTATCCTAAAACTGCAAAAAAATGTAAAATAGCATATATTGGAGAAGAAAAACCTGATGGAAATTACTTATTGTTATTGAATTTATTAGGAATAAAAGAAGAACAATTAATACACATTACAAAGCCAACTTTGTTTAATAAAGTAATTGTTCCAGCATATTCTTGTAGACCATGTATTTGGTTTACTGATGAATACGTAAAAATGTTTGACACAATTGTAAAGAATGCATTGAAAGATTATATTGTTCCAAATGATTTCAAGAATATTGATAAAGTATATTTTTCTAGAACTGTTTTTTCTAAAGCAAAAAAAACAGAGTTTGGTGAAAAAATGATAGAACTAGTATATAAGGAAAATGGATATAATATTTTATATCCAGAAAAGCTTACTTTATTTGATCAAATATATATTTGGAATAAAGCTGAACATATTGCTTGTTTAAATGGATCAATTCCACTTAATCTTGTTTTTTGTATGAATAAAAATTTAAAAATAGACATATTAAATAAAACCAGTGCTGTACATCTTAATCTTTATTTATATTTATTGATGAGAGAAGTAACTTATAATTATATTCAAGTATATTTAGAACCATATAAATTTTTTACTCCTTCATTAGGATCAGGACCTTTCTTATTATCAATAACTAGTGAATTTAGAGATTATTTAAATGCTAATAATTTAAATAACAATTATTCAATATATACTATTTATATTAATAATGTAGTTCATTTTATCAAATATACATATTATATAGTAAATCCAATTTATCATATAAAAATGTTAATATACCCATTATATAAACGAATAAAGAAGAGGCAATAATGAAAATAATAGTTACTGATTTAGATGGAACACTACTAGATAATGGGACATTATCTAGTAGAAGTATTGAAGTATTAAAAGAATTACAAAAGGAACATAAACTAGTTCTTGCTACAGGAAGAAATATGGAAAGTGTTAAACATATTTATCAAGAATTAGAAATGGATAAATATAAAACAGGTGCTTTAATATTATTAAATGGCTTAGCTTTTTATGATTTTAAAGATAATGAATACATATCTTTAAAATCGTTTAATAAAAAGCAAGCTAAAAGAATAACAAAATTAACATATAGTTTATTCTTTAGAACAACGATAGTAACTTCTAAAGAAAGAATTACTATGAATTGTTTATATGATAAGCTTTATTATTTATTAAGATATTTAATAAAACATAAGCCAATGGAATATGTTCATAAAAAAATAGAATTTCCTGAGGATATAGAAAAAATAGAATTAGGTGGATCTATCTTTTTTGAATTCTTTTTATCTATATTAAAAAAGATATTAAGAAATTATCAAGTAATTAGAGTTGCTAAGTATTGGATTGAAATATTACCAAAGGGGATCAATAAATTAAATCAATTAAAATATTTAGTGAATAAATATGATATTTCATTAGATGATTTGTATGTCTTTGGTGATGGAGAAAATGATATAGATATGTTAGCTTATGCTAAAAATTCATATGCACCAGCTAATGCCTTAGATGATACTAAGAAAGCTGCTAAATATTCATGTTTATCTTGTAAGGAAGATGGTGTAGCTAGAATTATTGAAAAATTGCTCTAAACATACTTATAGTATCTTAAGCTATCATCTTGAATAGTTATAGTATTTATAGTAAAATAAACGCAAGATTATTATTACTATAATAAATGATTTTATATGAAAAAATGAGGACATTTTAAATAAAATATGAATCCTTACAAAGCAGTTACTGATATTTATATAAAGAATTAAATAACTAAATTCAAACAAAAGTAGAAGGAACTGAATAAGTTCTTTTTTGTTTACAAAAAAGAAAGGAGTTTATATGAAAAAAGTAATCATGACAGTTTTAAGTTTATGCCTTATTATTTTCTATTTTACTTATATATCTTATTATTCGATAGATGTTACGAACTATGAGATAATAAATACGAAGATAGATCAAGAAGTTAAAATAGCCATGATTGCAGATGTACATGATTATCATTGTCGTATTAAAGATAAAATCATTAAACAAATCAAAGAACTACATCCTGATGTTATTCTTTGTGTTGGTGATATTATTGATAATCAAACAACAAATGATACATCAATTCTAAACTTCTTAAAATCACTTTCTAAGATTACCGATACATATATGAGTATCGGTAATCATGAAATAGAAAATGATCATGGTAATGAATTTATAAAGCAAGTTAAAGAATTAAAGATAAATGTTTTAGATAAGGATTATGTAGATATAACTGTTCATAAAAATAAGATAAGAATTGGTGGACTCTATGATTATGCATTTAGTACAGATGATGGAAACATCTCTAAAGAATCAATGCATAATAGTTCAACTTATCAATTCTTAAATGAATTTAAACAAACAGATAACTATCAAATCATGATGTCCCATAGACCAGATAGTTTTATCTATGGTAATGCTATTGACTGGGACATTGATATGATATTAAGTGGTCATGTTCATGGAGGACAAGTTATACTACCTTATTTTGGTGGTTTGTATGCTCCTGAACAGGGATGGTTTCCTAAATATGATTATGGTAAATATCATATAAAGGATACAAATCTTATTATTACAAGAGGGATAAGTAGTAGTGGAGAATTATTGCCTAGGTGGAATAATCCTAGTGAGATTGTATCGATTACATTGAGGGGGAAATGATGATGGATAAAGAACTGTTAACTTTATTAAAAGATGCTAGATTAAATCAAAAGTCAACATATCGTCAACTAGATTATCAAAAGCTGTATCAACTTGCTGATCAACATCAAGTTTCAGCTTTGATTTATAATCAAATTTATGATTTTCCTGATTTTCCAAATGATTTAAAACAACAATGGAGATCAGAAGCTATTAAAATAAATGCTTTTCAAACAAGAAAAACATTTAGACTACTAGACATCTATCAAAAGTTAAGAAATAAAGGAATAGATGTCATAGTAGTCAAAGGTATTATTTGTCGATCATTATATCCACAAGGTGAAAATAGACAATCTAATGATGAAGATCTCTATATTAAACAAAAAGATCTTCAAACAGTAAAAGATATACTCTTAGAAGATCATTTCCAAATAGCTCATGAAAGTGAAGATGTTACTACATTTATAGACTTTTCATCAGGTTTATCAATAGAAATGCATACCCAATTATTCTCTAAAGATTCAAAAGCTTATGGTAAATATCAAACCTTATTTGATAATGCTTTTGAACATACAACAATACATTCTATACAAGGTGTAGATTTTATCTCTTTAGATCATGATTATCATTTATTATTTTTAATTCTTCACTTTGTTAAACATTTCTTACATTCAGGTGCAGGAATTAGACAAGTATTAGATATTGTTGTTTATAGTGAAACATATCAAGATAATATTGATTGGAAGAAAATATTTGAAATCCTCAAATATTTTCAAGTAGATGAACTCATCTTAAATCTATTTTCAATGGCTCATGATTATTTTGATTTCAATATCAAGCAACTAAAAATAGATCATCTTGATTATCAAGATTTACTAGATGATATTATGAATGCTGGTATCTTTGGACAAACAAGTAAAGAAAGAATACATTCATCAACTATTACATTAAATGCTTTTGATAAAGGCAAAACAAATGTATTTAAAAGCTTATTTCCAACACTTAAAGAAATGCAGGCAAAATATGAATATTTAAATAAATATCCCTATTTATTACCTTTTGCCTACATTTCTAGAATCATCCAATATCAAAAAACAAATAAACTAAACGATGGTAAACAAACAATAGAAATAGGACAACAAAGAGTCAATCTCTTAAAAAAATATAAAGTAATGAAGTAGGTGACAAATATGTACAAAATAGGACAATTTATCTTTGATATTATAGGAATAGATTCTAAACATATTCCTATAAACTTTCAAAAATTTAAAACTGATGAACAAGGTGATTATCGCTATACATTTCAATTTGTAGATCATATTAATATGCCAAAACAACAATTACTCGTTAATAAACCAACGATAAAAATAGTTAGCGATAATCACTTAGAAACAAGATATTTAATCCTACCAGGTGATACAAATATCTATGCTTTATGTAAAGAAATAGATAATCACCAAACAGACATCTACTTTAATAAAGATTATATTGATTACTTACAAGTTGACACTTGTTTTACTTCATTATTTCTATTAGAAAGAAGAATGTATCAACATCATCACTATATTTTACATAGTGCTTATATTGTTGACCAAGGAAAAGCAATACTTTTTACTGCACCGAGCGGTGTAGGAAAAAGTACACAAGCTGATCTTTGGAAGAAATATAGAAATGTTGAAATTATTAATGGTGATAGATCATTACTTGTAAAAGAAGATGATGGATTCTACGCTAAAGGATGGCCAGTATGTGGTTCATCGAAGATATGCCACAATAAGGCCTATCCTATAAAAGCAATAGTAATGTTGGATCAAGGACCAACAAATGTTGCATCTAATCCAACATATATGGTAAAAACTAAAAGATTGCTTAAAGAAATTACTGTTAATTTCCATAATCAAGATTATGTTAATCAAAGTTTTGAGTTTATAGATCAATTAATAAGTGAAGTACCAATAGTACATTTAAGTTGTACGATTAGTGAAGAAGCAGTTAACTGTTTAGATAATTATTTAAGGGAGGTGAAGTAAATGGATGAGAATATGAGATTTGTAGCTAGACAAGGATTTATTACAAGAGAAATAGCTGGAGAATATATGTTAGTTCCTGGTAATCTAGAAACTGTTCATTTAAATGATGGAACTGATTTACCAGAATTTAATGGTATTATTGAACTTAATGAATTATCACTTTTTCTATTTGAATTATTAAAAGAACCAAAAACAATCAAACAACTTATAGAAGAAGTAAAAAAAGAATTTGATACAGAAGGACAGGATATCACATCAGATATCCAAGAATTCTTAGAAACAGGTTTTAAAAACCAAATTATATTTATACTTAACAAACAACAAAACACATAACATTTTCTTCCAAACATAAGAAGGTTTGGAGGAAATACCGACTCTTATGTGTAGTTTTTGAATGATTATAAAAAATTATTATATAAAAGGGAGGCAAGAATAATGAAAAAATATAAAAAACCAGTTCTAAATGTAGAACAATTTACTGCAAATGAATTTATTGCAGCATGTCATGATCAAAATACAGTTTATAAATTTAAATGTGATGCACCAGCTGGAAATTTGTATATTTATCCAAAAAGTGATGGAAATATTGATGGAAAGCATGAATGGTGGAGATATCATTACAAGATTGGTAAATATAGTCCATGTGGTGCAGAACACGAAGCATCTACTAAATCTGATTTTTATGATGGTTTTGTTGACTATAATCATAATGGTTTTCAAGATGAAGGAGAAGGTGTCATCGTTTGGCGTGGAGACAATGGAAGAAATGGTCATGCTACAACAAACTTAGATATGACAACTTGGGAAACATCTAAATCTTAATTATAGCTTTAAAAAGGTTTGGAGGAAATACTGACTCCTATTATGTAGTTTTTTGAATGAATAGATGTTTGTGAAAAGAGGTTTAAATGGATAGACCAATGATTGATGATTTGGTTATAGAAGACATTTCTATAGCCGAATTAACAAATAAAATTTCAAAAGAAAAAACAAAATATAAAGTTAATGAAAACTTTCTGCTACGTGAAGTAGCAGGAGAATATTTACTTATCCCCACAGGGGATAGTGTATCTTCCATCAATGGGATGATATCTTTGAATGAAACGTTTTATTTTATCTGGCAACAGTTTCAACAACCACATACTATCTATGAAGTTGTATTGTCTGCTAAAGAAGAATACGATGATGTAGATGATTGTATTGTAAAAGATATTTATCGCTTTGTTTTAGAAAGTTTGAAGTTAGGTTTTATAGAAAAAGAGGGGAGAGAGTAAATATGAATACTACAAAGAAAACTTGGGTAGCACCAAGAGCAACATTAGAAGAATTTACATCTAATGAATATGTATCTGCTTGTATTGTAGGAACAATCCAATGTGCTTATCCTGGAGACGGAACAACTAATGGTCAAACAAATATTTTTGATGATTATAATGGTAAAGAATCAGGGCATTATAGAGATTTTAAGGGAATGTTGCATGGAATATGTGGGTATGATGCGAAGATATCTTTTAATGAGGATACTGGTAGTGGATATGAATATATTGGAAATAAAATTCAACGTAATCGTCCTATCTACAATATCAAAAATTATACACCTGCTGTAGGTACCTATACCAATGTAACATGGAATTCCGATGATGGGGATAATCATTCAGGATCTTATTCTCATATAGGTAGACTTACAATTGAGTATGTTGATACAGCTCATACAAACCGTTCATAATTTTAGTTTTAAGTTAAGTTATTAAAAATTCATTCAATTTTAATAGGGGGTCGGTGTTTCCTCCAAGCCTTTTTAATAAATAGATAGAGGTGAAAATATGGAAAATGATATTGAATTTGGAAGTAGTATTGAACAGAAGTTGTTTATGTGGGCTGAATCACGTAAAGAACCGATTTATGGTGTATTAGAGCTTACACCGATGTGCAATATGAATTGTGATATGTGTTATGTAAGATTATCTAGAGAAGAGATGGATAATCAAGGAAAGATGTTAAGTTTAGAGAGATGGTTAGAGTTAGCTAGGGAGATGAAGGATGCCGGTGTTTTGTTTGTTTTATTAACTGGTGGAGAGCCTTTGTTGTATCCTTGGTTTAAAGAACTGTATTTAGAGTTATTGAAGATGGGGATGGTTGTTACTGTTAATAGTAATGGAACATTGATGAATGATGAATGGATAGAGTTCTTTAGTCAACATAAACCACGAAGAATTAATATTACTTTATATAGTCATCATGAAGATGGTTATTTAAGATTATGTCATTATAAAGGATATGAAAAAGCAGTAAATGCTTTAAAGAAGTTAAAAGAAAGAAATGTAGCTGTTAAGATCAATTGTTCGCTTACTAAACACAATGTAGAAAGTTATGAACAAGTGATTGATTTAGGAAAAGAGCTTGATATTCCTGTTTTTGCGGATACGTATATGGCTCCTGCTACAAGGGAAAGATGTCGTCCTTTTGATTTTGAAGGACGTTTGGATGCTAAGGAAGCTGCACGCGTACGTATTCAAGTTTTACGCAAAGAAATGGGCGATGATATCTTTAAAGAAAGTGCAAGGTTACATATTGATTTAGCTGAAAATACACCTGTTGGAGAAAGTAAAAAAGGTGGTATGAAGTGTAAGGCTGGTAAATGTTCTTATACGATCAATTGGCGAGGAGAAATGATTCCTTGTGTGATTATGAGTGCTCCTAGTGTTGATACAACAGGAAAAGATTTTAAGGATTGTTGGAAAGAAATTGTTTGTAAAACAGAAGAAATTTATACAAGTGAAAAGTGTCAACAATGTACTTTAAGAAAAGTATGTAATGTATGTCCTACTTATTCTTTATTAGAAACTGGTAAATATTCAGGTGTACCTGAATATTTATGTGAGTATACAAAATGGACAATTGAGTATTTTAAGGAAGAATTGAAAAAGATGGAGAATGATGATGAATACTAGAGAATATGTTTCTATTTTAAAAGAGGTTGTTTTAAATGGTGATGAGGCTAGTATGGTGGTTGTTGGTAGTTCGATGGCTCCGTTTTTGATTCATCAAAGGGATATTGTTTATTTTAGAAAGATTGATAAAGAATTAAAAAAAGGGGATATGTGTTTTTTTCAAAGGAGTAATGGGGCTTATGTGTTGCATCGTATTTATAAGGTAGATGGTGATGATTATTATTTTGTAGGTGATAATCAGGTAGATATTGAAGGTCCTATTAAAAGAAATCAAATCTTTGCGATTGTTTATAAGGTTAAAAGAAAAGGAAAAGAGATTAAACCTGGGGATTTTTGGTGGAATTTCTTTTATTATGTGTGGATTAGGATTATTCCTTGTCGATATATGATTATTAAGTTATATGGATTGAGGTGATGTGAGTGGAATCATTGAAGATGATTATTGAAAAGATCAAAGATGGTAGTATCAAGGAAATGTGGGAAGAGTTTAAATGGATGTTTTCCTATGGAAAGAATTATAAAAAAGAGATTGTCTTCTATACACTCCTTGGTGTTTTTTCAACAATCATGACTTTAGTTAGTTCAGTAGCAAGTAAAGAATTAATTAATATTGTTACAGGGAAACAAGAAAGCAGAGCATTAGGCATGGCTGTTTTAATGGTTTCAATGTCATTGTTTAGTTTGTTGTTTAATCAGGTAATGTCTAGAATTACTTTGAAGATCAATATTAGGATTCAAAATGAGATTCAAGCAGATATTTTTGATAAGATTATTCAAGTGAATTGGTTAGATTTGTCTTCTTTTCATAGTGGTGATTTATTAAATCGTTTTGGAGGAGATGTTGGAACTGTTGCTTCTTCAGCTATTGGTTGGGTTCCTAATTTAATTATTAATACGTTTAATTTTGTTGCTACATTGTGTTTGATTCTTTATTATGATCCAACAATGATGGTTTTAACTTTGATTAATGCGCCTATTATGTTGATTTCTTCTAAGGTATTGATGTCTAGAATGAGAGAATATAATTTAAAGGTTAAAGAAATGAATAGTGAAATGATGTCTTTTCAAACGGAAACTTTTAGTAATGTTGATTCGATTAAATCTTTTGGTTTAGTTGATTTGTTTTCTAGAAAACTTAAAGGTTTTCAAGAAAAATATAAAGTTGTTAACCTTGATTATAATATGTTTAGTATCAAAACAAACACAATTTTGTCTTTAGTAGGAATGGTTATACAATTTAGTTTCTTTGGATGGGCTGTTTATCGTTTATGGAGTGGTGTTATTAACTATGGAGAAATGACGTTGTTTTTACAACAGTCTTCACGTATGTCAAGTGCTTTTAGTTCTTTAGTAGGAATTATTCCTTCAACGATTTCTTCAACGATTTCAGCTAAAAGATTGATTGAAATTATTTCTTTACCTAAAGAAGAAACAAATATTCAAAGAAGTGATTATTTAAATCAAATCAAAGATCATGGTTTTTCAATTGAATTAGAAAATGTTTATTTCTCTTATGTAGAAAATAAACAAGTATTAGTTTCTTCTTCAATGGAAGCCAAACATGGTGAAATCGTCGCTTTAGTAGGTCCTAGTGGTGAAGGAAAAACAACGATGATTCGTTTATTTTTAGGATTGATTACACCAAGCATGGGACATGCTTGTTTAGTAGATTATCAAAATAAAAAGTATACGTTAGATGCTTCTACACGTCATTTATTTGCTTATGTGCCTCAAGGAAATACGATCTTTTCAGGAACTATTGCTGATAATTTAAGAATGGTTAAAGAAGATGCAACTGATGAAGAAATTATTCAAGCTTTAAAATCAGCCTGTGCTTATGAATTTGTTGAAAGATTAGATAAAGGCATATATACTGAAATAGGCACAAGGGGTAAAGGCTTATCTGAAGGTCAAGCACAAAGAATAGCGATTGCGAGAGCTATATTAAGAGATGCACCAATATTATTATTAGATGAAGCAACAAGTGCTTTAGATGTAAGAACAGAACGTAGGGTTTTAAATAATATCGTGAAGAATCATCCTCATAAAACATGTATTGTCACAACCCATCGTCCAAGTGTCTTAAATATGTGTCAAAGAGTTTATCGTGTGATGGATACACATTTAACACTTTTAGATGAAGAAGAGTCTGCTCAAATGGCAATGGATTTTTAGGAGGAAAAAGATGATTGATATACATACACATATTTTACCAATGGTTGATGATGGTTTCCAATCTGTCAATGAATCATTGTTGATGTTAGAAAGAGCATATCAAGATGGTACAGATGAAATGGTGTTAACACCTCATCTAGCTTATCCTTATGATTTTATTAATCCTTATAAAAAAATCAAAGAATTATTTAATGAATTCCAAGAAATCGTTCAAGATGAAGGAATTCCTATTAAACTCTATTTAGGATGTGAATTTTTATTTACATCAACAGCTTCTTTTTATAAACATTTAGAAGATATTACAAGAATCAATCAAACTCAATATCTTTTAATGGAATTCTTCTTTGATGTACAAGAAGATTTAGTTTTAGAAGCCATTGATACAGTCATTGAAAATAATTATATTCCAATTATTGCTCATCCTGAAAGATATGAATGTATGCAAGCTTCTAGAAAACTTCCTCTTCAATGTATTGAAAAAGGAGCTTTGCTTCAAATGAATAGAGGAAGTTTATTTGGACAATATGGTACATTTGCGAAAGAATGTATCCACTATTTATTAGAAAATCATTACATTAGCTTTATAGGCAGTGATGCTCATACATTAAATCGTCGTCACGCTTTAATGTATGAGGATTATTGTTATATTGAAGACCATTATGGTCATGAATATGCTAGAGATATTTTTAAAAATAATCCAGCAAAGATGTTAGAAAATAAAGATATAAGGAGGTTAACAAAGTGAAAAAACATGGAAAATATATCTTTTTCATCATTCTTTTATTGATGTTCTATGGAGGTTTTCTATTTCTAGAAAGTAGAATAAAAGATGATGGTCATGATCCTGTCATTACCGTAAGTCAAGCTCCTTTACAAGTAAGTGTCAACGATAAAGAAGACAGTCTATTAAACGGTGTCAGTGCAATCGATATCGAAGATGGTAACATCACCAATAACGTCTATATCGAAAGTATTTCGCCTTTCGATGATCAAAAAATGCGTACTATTACGTATGCAGTTTTAGATAGTGATGATCATATTGCCAGAGCAACCCGTCAGTTAAAATATACTGATTATACAGCTCCAGAAATAAAGATTACTAAACCATTATGTATTTATTATCTTGAATCAACAGATTCTTTAAAAGATTATGTCCAAGCAACAAGTGGAGTTGATGGTGATATCAGTTCAAAGATTTCCATTGATAAAGCTGATTATAAAGGTGAAGATTTTGCTGTTACTTATTCAGTTGTTGATAGCTGTGGAACGAAATCTTCTTTAACAACCAATGTGACAATTTTACCAGCGATGAACAATATTCAAATTACTTTATCAGATTATATGATCAAAGCTCAAGTCGGAGAAAAAATTAAACCATTAGATTATATTGAAAACATTGAATTAATGAGTATGTCAGAAACAAGCTTAATTAAAAATGTTAAAGTAAGTACAAACTATGATGCCACTAAACCAGGTGTCTATGAATTTATTTATCGTCTTGAAGAAAATGGTGAAATTGGTGTTACAAAATTAGTTGTCGTTGTTGAGGAGGGTAGCCATGAATAGTAAAAATAATGCTCTTGTTTTACAGATTTCTTTGATGATTTCTTATATCATCAAAAAAATCGGTTTGCTTGCTTTATGTTTAGTCATTAGTGGTGTTGGTTTTGATATCTTTAAAACTTTAACTTATCAACCTCAATACATGGCTTCTATGCAAGCAGCCTTAAAATCAAGTCAAAATACGTATAGTCAATTAGAACAAACAGAAACCTATACAAAAACTTTACAATACATTTTTAACGGACAAGTCGTTAAAAATGAAATTAAAAGTAAATTAAATCTTGAAACAGTCAATATGAATTGTCAAATTGTAAGTCAAAGTGAACAAAACATTGTAACTATTCAAGTCATTGCTCCTACTAAAAAAGAAGCTTACTATTCTTTAAAATGTATTAAAGATTGGTATCAAAATAATGGAGAAAAATATCATTTGACATATGAATTAAATGTTTTACAAGATATTACTTTAAACGAATCACCAATCGCTATTAATAGTCACTTTAGAAACTTTAGATCAGGTGTCCTTTATTGTGGTATCTTATTACTTGTCTTAATTGGCTTTATTGTTTACTTTAGACAAGATATCAAAAAAGCCAGTGATATCGAAAAAATGTTGGATTGTCGTTTATTTGCGAAAATTCCAAGAGAAAGAAAGAAAATGCGTCATCGTAAAACAGCTGTCTTAATGACTTCACTAACAACAAGTTTCTATTATAAAGAAGCCATTAAAAAGTTAAGAAACAGATTTGAATTATCAGCTAAAAAACATGGTTATCAAACCATTATGATTACAAGTACTGTTGAAAACGAAGGAAAATCAACAGTAGCTGCTAACTTAGCGTTATCACTTGCTAGAAGTCATTATAAAGTATTATTAATTGATGGTGATATAAAGAAACCAGCAGTGCATAAGATTTTTTCAATTGCTAATGAGACTACTATCAATAACTACTTTAATGAAGAAGTTACTTGGCAAAGCCAAGTAAACTTCTTAGAAAACTATCAATTATCTGTGTTATGTGCAGATCAAGATTTAAATTTAGATGAAAAAGTCTTAGAAACAAAATTAGCACAATTAATTAAAGAAGCTAAAAGTAAGTTTGATTATATTATTATTGATGCTGCACCAACATTAGGAATAGATGAACCATTAGTGATCAATCGTTTAGTAGATGCTTCATTTTTAGTCGTTAAACAAAATGAAGCAACGATTTCTCATATTAATGAAGTTATTAGTCGTCTTGTTCAAGCTAAGAATAATTTAATTGGATGTATTTATAATGCAAGTATTTATGAAATGAACCAAGGAAATATGGTTTATGGTTATCGTTATGGTTATAACCACTATAATCGTAAAAGGGAGGTAAGATAATGGAAGATAATAAAATTGATTTAACACAATATTTCAATCGTTTTTATCGTACAGTTTCAAGAGTTAAAAAATGGTTGATTATTATTGTTGTTTGTACAACAGTTTTAAATCTTGCAAGAACATTCTTGTTCTTTCAAACAACTTATACCTCTCAATCAGTCTTTGTCGTTTATGAACAAGATCAAGACAATATCTTTGAAGTCAGTGATGATGGCGATAGTTTATTTTCTTCATTTAGCGGTTTACTTTGTGGCAGCATGATGCAAGATGTCGTGAAGACAAACTTAGGTTTAACAGACTTTCCTGCAACGGTCAGCTTAAATCGTTTTAATGATACAAATTTGGCAGTTTTAAAAGTTGTCAGCCAAGATGCCAAACTTTCATATGATATTATTAACTGTATTTTAAATAACTATAAACAAGTGACGGATTATTCAATGAGTGATATCAATATCGCTATCATTGATACCCCAGAACAAGCTAGTAAACCAGATGCTTATCCTGATTATTTAAAAGATGGAGTGATAGGATTTGCGGCAGGGATCGTACTTGATTTAGTGATTGTCTTTATTTTAATGACAGCGCGTAAAACAATTTTAGAAAGTGAAGATGTTAAAAAAGAATTACATCTTCATAACATTACAAAAATACCTTATATTAAAACAAATAAAAAAAGAAAAAATCAATATTTATTATTATCAAATCCACGTATCCAATATTCTTTTCAACATGCTTTTTCTAACATTCGTTTAAAATTAGAACAAGAAAAGAATAACCATGATCGACAAGTCTTTATGTTTACAAGTACTTTACCTAATGAAGGTAAATCAACAGTCGCTGTTAATAGTGCTATTAGTTTAGCACAAAAAGGATATAAAACAGTTTTAGTTGATTTGGATTTAAGAAATCCAACTGTTTATCATATTTTAAAAGAGGATCAAATTTGTGGTGATATTGGAGAATATTTAAAGGGAGATTATTGTTATGAAGAAATCTTGAATAGTTATCAAGATTATCCTTTAGATATTATTTATGGTGTAAAAGCTTTTGATGAATCAACAGAAATGTTATCAAAAGAAAGATTAGGGGAATTGATTGAACAACTTAAAAAAGATTATGAATTTGTTATTTTAGATGTTCCACCTTTATATTTATTAGAAGATGCAATGATTATTAGTCGTTATTGTGATAGTTCTTTCATTGTTATTAAACAAGATTTTACGAGTGTTTATAATATTTTAGATGCTTTAGAAGAGTTAAATAGTCATTTACCTCAAATTAGTGGTACTATTATTAGTCAAGCACAGAAATCTATCTTTAAAGAGGAAGAACGCCATTATGGATATGGTTATAAATAGAAAAAGAGGGGAAATTCATGAATAAAATAAAGGAAATATTTCAAAAAAAATGGTTGAAAAACCAATATTTAACAATTATTCAATTCATTATAACAATTGTCTTTCTAGGTGTTTTATTAATTGAAATGCCTATTCTACCAGCTTTATTTCTAGGTGGAGTTGTTGTTATTTTAGTTTTACTATTATTACTTGTATATTTTCTACAATACAATAAAGATGCCTTTTCAATTAGAGGGATGATTTCTAAAATCATTTCTTTAATTGTTTCCTTAGCACTTGCTTTAGGATGCTTCTTTATCCATGTAGGAAGTTCATTTATGGATAGCTTTACAGGAACAAATCGTTATGTTAATACGATGAGTGTGATTGTTTTAAAAGATAGTTCTTATCAAGAATTAAATGATATAAAAGGGAAAACATTAAATTATAACAATACACTTGATCAAGATAATACAAATCGTGCATTAAAAGATATCCAAGGACAAATCGATATCAATACAACAACTTGTGATAGTTGGGATCAATTACATGATAGTCTTTTCAATCATCAAGTAGATGCGATTTTAGTCAATGAATCTTATCGTGTTTTATTAGAAAATATCGATGAAACATTCTCTGATAATACACGTGTTATCTATTATGTAGAAACAGAAAATAAAGATAAAAACATGGCTCATAATGGTTCTGTTAATGATGGTGTTTTCAATGTTTTAATTTCAGGAATTGATACATATGGTGATATCTCTACAAGAAGTCGTAGTGATGTTAATATGTTGATGACAGTGAACATGAATCAACATAAGATCTTATTAACAGGAATTCCAAGAGATAGCTATATGCCTCTTGCGATGAATGGACAATACGATAAACTTACACACAGTGGTATTTATGGAATCAATGAAACAATGCAAACAATTGGTAATTTCTTAAATGTCAATATTGATTATTACTATCGTGTCAACTTTGCTTCTTTAGTGAATGTGGTTGATGTTTTAGGTGGTATTTATGTTAATAGTGATCAAGATCTAACAATTGGTGAATATCATTATAATCAAGGTTCTAACTATATGAATGGAGCCATGGCTTTAACTTTTGCTAGAGAAAGACATTCTTATAGTGATGGAGATCAACATCGTATTCAAAACCAACAAGAAGTAATGATTGGTATTATCAATGCTTTAATTAGTAGTGATACTTTAATGAATTATCAAAACATCTTAGATCATGTTGAAGGTACTTTTGATACGAATATGTCAAAAGATGATTTATTAACAGCAATCAAAAAACAAATGGCTAGTATGCAAGGTTATGCTATTGAAAGACAATATCTTACTGGACAAGGTAAAATGACATATGGTCTTTATTCAATGCCAAATCATAATCTATATACACTTGTAGTTGATGAAACAAGCAGAAAAACTGTTTCTGATAAAATAAATGAAATTATGAATCAATAAACAATAAAAAGGAATTGAGCAAACCTCAATTCCTTTTTTTGTTTATAGAAAATATTTTGTTCCTCTACCTTTTCCGGTAACTTGAATGATATTATTTTTAACCATTTTTTTAATAAGTTCTTTTGCTTTAGATCTACTATATGGAACTAAAGGTATAATTTTACTAATGGATAGTGGACCATTTTCTTTTAAAATTTGATAGATAATTTTTTCATCTTCTTTTAAAGAAGAATTCAAATTTAAAATAGGCAAAATTATTTGAATTGTATTGGTTGAAGTATTAAAAATAGGTTTTTTAATACTTTGTTTATAAGAATGGACAATTCTAAGAATACCTGTTCCAAATATTTCTACGATTCCTAAACGGAAAAAAATATTACTAATAATTGGATTTCTAAGTAATGAAATCATTCCAGAAATATATTCTTCTTTTGTAATTCCATTAACAAGTCCACCAGGTGAAGTAATTTCAATTCGATCATCAAACATAGAAATTCTAATTTTTGCATTTAAATCCCAGGCTCTATGAATAAGAGCATTAGCAACAGCTTCACGAAAAGCTTCTTCTGGTATGAGTTCTACTTTTTTACGGTAACTACCTTCTATTTCTTCATATTGATAATAATCTGTATAAGCTAGAATAGCTTTATCATACATTTCTAAAATAGACATATTTTCTAAAATTATTCGTTTTTTAATAATGTTAATATTATTTCCAAATACAGCAATATCAATTCCAGGAAATGAATTATTATTTGATAAAATATTTGCGGCATTATTGAAAAGGTTATTATTAAATAAATTCAATGTTTTCAATGTATCATAATTAAATGTATCAATATGAATGACATCTTTTAATTTGGATTCTAAATAATCAAAGTTTAGGTTTTGATTATTTGATGGTAAATCTTCATATTTTGAAAAAGTATCTAAGATATTAAAAAAATAATCTGTGCTTTCTTTATTTGATTTTGAAAGATGTGTTTTATTCATGAGTACTCCTCCTACAAATATATTCATATTTATAATTATCATATTAAAAAAAGCCATAAATTCAACCGTATTCATTTTGTGACCAAAAAAGACTATAAATCATTTCAACTATAAGCATATACATAATAGAAAGGCACTGCTATGATAGCTTTAAGAAGAAAATAGAATGAAAAAATATTAATCTATTTTCTTAAATATATTTATAGTGTTTAATGATTTTAGATAATTGTTTTATTGCTTAATTTTTCCATTATTATACCAATCTTGAGAAAATCCTATGGAATCTAATATAATGGATATAGGTATGGTTTTTAAATAACAACTAAGATTTTTTATTCTTTTATGAATGGTATTATGCAGTTGTGCATATTGATTTTTAGACAGTAGACATTGCATAATGATAAATACATTAAAAACATCTTGACGTTGTGAATTTGGATTGGAAATATATTGACTATGCAATTCTTTTAAATAAATTGTATTATTTCTACATTTGAAGCCAAGAATTCTATTATTATGAGCAACAATATTTCTTAATTCTACAACATTTTCTAAATAGGATAAAAGTTGAGCAGGTGTCAATTTAGTTTTAGTTGTATTTAAATTTTCATTAAGAAATTTTGAAAAATCTTTAGCAATTTTATTTTGCAAAGAAGTTTTTAGGTGTTTGTAAAATTTAACCATTTGTCCAAAATTCATATAGTTCGTTAAAATCCAAAAAGGAACAACATTATGATTATGGACATAATGTTTGATAGGGTTACTATTTTTATCTTTTAATTGCCATTTTATAATATTAGATAGATTCGAAATGAGAGATGTTACTTCTAAAATATTTTTAGAATTATAGTTTGTTGCAACCAAATAAGCATAATCAATATCTTTATACATTTCAGAGAATCTATATGCTATGATTGATTTTAGATGTTTTTCCGATTCAATGATATATTTAAATAGAACACTTTTTAATTCTTTATCAAAAAAATGGATATGGGTTATTTCGTCAAAGTTTGTTCCTGGTAGAAATCTATCTTGTTTATTCATAAAAAACTTGGCATAACAATTGATTACATTATAATAATTGTTATTTAAAAGATATTGTTTAGCTTTTTCTTCATTAGAAAATGATAGTCCTCTAGAAAGTAATAAATCATATTGTTCATCAATAGTCTTAAATGGTTTCATAAATAATAACTCCTTTCATAAAACAAATGCCCCTTTGTTAAAACAAAGAGGCATTTGCGCAGATAGGCTCACATAGAGTACTACTACCGCTATTTGTAAACACATTTTATAAAATTTTTTATGCAATGTCAATTCTTGAAATATATTTAAAACAAAAAACCTTTGTCATAGACAAAGTATTTTTTGCGCAGATAGGCTCACGTAGAGTACTACTACCGCTATACTTTAGTATATGATTAAAATCAAAAATTATACTATTTTAAACATATTTATAACGTATATATTAAATAAAAATTTTAACTGGTAATTTGTATAATAAGGATGGATAATTCTAAGAATACCGGTTCTAAGTACAGTAATATCGATTCTAAAAAATGAATTATTATTTAATGGTAAAACTTCATGTTTTGAAAAAGTATCTAAGATATAAAAAAATAGATTGTGTTTTCTTTATTTGATTTTGAAAGATGTTTTTATTCATGAGTATCCTCCTACAAAAATGTCCATATTTATAATTATCATACTAAAAAAAGCCATAAATTTGACCGTATTTATTTTATGGCTTTTTTATGGCCAGAAAAAGTCCATAAAACAGTTTCATTTTATGAAACTTAGTTTCTCTTGTAAGCGTATACATAGCAATAAGACACTGTTATGATAGCTTTAAGGAGGGAATAGAATGAAAAAAGTATTAATGAAGTTAGGAGTATGTTTTGCGCTCTTATTATCACTTATAAGTGTTTTTACGGGGAATATTTATGCTTATAGTGAAGGTGTAACTGTTGGTTATAATACAACAGGATTAAGTGAAGCAAAATATCAGGCTACATTTGTTTTTGATGCTTCTCATTTAGAAAAAGAAGTAGAAAATGTTCAGTTAGAGGGTGGTTTTCAATTTATTAAAAAATCAGAAGATCATTTATATCAAGATAATCTAGCAAGCAATGCAGGAATTACTTGGTATAGTGCTTATGAATATCAAGAAGGAATGTATCCAACAGGAGGTTGTGGTAATAAAGATAGAACAGATTTAAAATATAATGGAAGTTGTATTTTATATGATATGAAAAAAGATGATACGCTTTATTCAGTAACTTTACCACTTCCAGCAACAGAATATTATTATGGATATTATGTTACATATCAAGATGGGTCTTCAGAAGTTATTCAAGATCCAGCAAATCCATCAAAAAGCAATCCTTTAAACCAACATGATGCTTCATGGTCTTATTTTTATGTAGGAAGCAAAGAAGATGCTTTAGAAGGACAAGAATATATTTATCCTAGTCAAAAAACAGGAAAACAAGAATATCAAAGTTATCAAGCATTTGATGGAACAACAAATGAAATAGGTGTTTATTTACCAGCAGGTTATGAAAATGGAAAAGATTATAAAACAATTTATTTAGCTCATGGTAATGGTGGTAATGAAACTGAATGGTGTCAATTAGGTTCTGCTAGTTCAATTGTTGAAAACTTAATTGCAGAAAATAAATTAGCAGATTCAATTGTTGTTACTTTAAATAATTCTCATTTTAGTGGAACAGGATTTGATGTAGTATCAAATAAAATTTTAGCAGATGATGTTGTCAATAATGTTATTCCATTTATTGAAAGTCATTATAAAGTTTCTACAGATCCAAATGATCGTAGTTATGCAGGTTTATCAGCAGGTGGTGTCGCAGCAAGTACAGTTATGGAATTAGCTCCTGATAGCTTTGGTGCATTTGGAATTATTTCAGCTGCTGTACAAGTAGATGATAGTCTTTTTAATGATGAATTAGTAAGTAAGTTAAAAACAAAGAAAATCTATATTTCAGCAGGAACAGTTGATTTTGGTTTGATTAATTCATTCTTTAAAGCATCTGTTGTTGATTTCTTTATGCCACAATTAGATAAATATGGTATTAGTTATACTTTTGAAAAGCAAAATGGAGCACATGATTGGAATACATGGAGAGGAGCATTTAGTCGCTTCGCTAGTGAAATCTTATGGAATCCAGAATATGTAACGTATCATTTAACAATGGTTGATACTTTAAACCAAGGAGATCAATTAACAATTAAAACAGATATTCCTGTTTCTAAATATCAAACTTGTATTATTGATGATCAAGAAGTAACTCCTACAGTTAGTACAGAAAATGATTTTGTAACTTTAACATTATCATCATCAAAATTGGCACTTGGTAAACATACAATTACAGTTCAAGCAACGAATGGTAAGGCTAGTGGTACTTTTGAAGTTATTGAAAAAGTAACGGTTAAAAATGAAACAAGCCAAGCTGTTAAAACTGGAGATGACAGTTATGGTCAATGGTATTTATTATTATGTCTTTTAAGCTTTGGATTCTTTAAAAAGAAAGCCTTTATAAGATAGAGCAATGTTTCATTGCTCTCTTTCTTTATTTGGGTATAAAATAATAAAAAGGAGCTAAAAAGATGAATCAAAATATATTAAATAAGTTTCTAGAATTTATCCAAAGATGCAATACAGAAGCCACAAATAGCAATGACTATAATATTATTCAATGTATTTTTAAATACATTGGAAAAGAAACTTTTCCATCTAGCAACCAACTCTCTTTAGAAGCGAATGTTTCTAAAGCCAGTCTTTCACGATTTATTAAAAAATATGGTTTTGAAAACTATCAACAATTTAGAAGTCTTTTATCAACACAAACAACTTTATTAGGATACAATTTAAAAGTATTTTTATCACAAAATATTCTTTCAAAAAATGATCAAGAAATCAGTGATTATCTTTTTAAACAATGTATGGATAATTTACTCGCAACTAAACAACAATTAGATTTAAATAAATTATTACAAATCGTACAACTTTTTAAAGAAAGTGAAGATATTACTTTTTTAGGAGATGAACATGATTTAGATGAGTTTCTTTTATTGCAAATACAGTTATTGACTCAAGGGAAATGTGCCTATTTATTTAAAATGAATGAAACTAAAAAAGTAAGAAATTATTTTTTTAATGAACATTCTGTTGTGGTAATCGTTAATGTTTGTGATGGCTTTTTTCATTATCAGGATGCTCTAGAAATAGCTTTAAAAAAAGGTGCTAAAGTTATTTATATAAGTCAAGATAATAATCTAGAAATAGAAAAGAAAGTAGATGTTTTTTATAAGTATGGAGTAGAAAAATCAATTAATACAGGATATGTTTCTTTGTATTATTTAGGGGAATTATTAGAAAAATTATGTATTAAATATTTATGAAAGAAGTTCAACTCTGTTGGATTTCTTTTTTATTAAATATGTTATCATTAGAAATCAAAAATATTATTTTAATAATATAGTGAAAAAAAGAAATACCAGGTTTATTAGATTTGCAAGTGAAAGAAGTTGAATATAGAAAAGTTAATGATTTTGTATGATAAAATAAGAATTAAAAGTGGCTTTAGATGTGACAAACCCTGTGATTATTCAACACCAATAATAGATGAATATACAGGGTGTTTTCTTTTATAAAATGAAAATTATCTATTTTTATGTATGATATTTCTATTTCTTCAAATTTATTTATTATTTTTATAAAAATTTTAAAGTAATTTAGGTTTTTATTGTCATATATAATAATGAAGAGTATTTGTAGATAAAGGAAGTGATAAATTATTTATTTTTGGTTATAGTTGATATTATATTTTATAATACATATTTTTTGTTACTATATAAGATAATTAATGATTATACAGAGAAAAAATCTCTAAATAACAATATTTTATGGATGAAATAAGAAATAAGAACTATAATAAAAGAGGAGGTGCTAGCATGTTAGTAAAATTAAGTGTAGGTAATTTTAAATCCTTTGATGATGTTACGGAATTGACAATGGTATCATCAAATAAAATAAGAATGAATATAGATCATAAGGTAAAAATAAAAGGAACTTCTTTATTAAAACATGCTGTTATCTATGGGGCAAATGCTTCTGGGAAAACAAATCTTATATTATTTTTTAAGTTTTTTAAAGAATGTGTTTGTCAAGGAATACCCGTTGAATCATCTCAATATTTTTGTAAAACAAAAAAAGAAAATAAAAAAAAGGAAAGTCATTTTGAATTACAAATAACTGTTGGAGATAAATTTTATGCTTATGGGTTTTCTATAATTTTAAATGAAAGAAAGATTACAGGAGAATGGCTTTATGAATTATATCAAAATGGTTCTGCAAAGTGTTTGTTTGAATGTGATGTATTAAATGGGCCTGTATTAAATAGGAATATTAAATTAACAGAGGTAGAAAAAAGAAAATTTCAAACCTATGCAGATGATTTCAAAGGAAATGACACTTCTCTTTTTTTAACAGAAATGAATAGGGGAAAGAAATATGATAATGCATCTAAATTGATTTTTTTTCAAGATGTTTTTGATTGGATTAAAAATCAGCTTATAATTATAACACCTGATATGCCTTTAATAGATTTAAAATATTATTCTTATCCTAATTCATTAGAAATAGTAAATAAACTTATTAAAACTTTTGATGCAGGTATTCAAGAGATTAAGTTTAGAAGAATAAGTTTAGAAGAATTAAAAAATTCAATATCTAATCATTTATTTCAAAAAATAAAGAACTATATTAAAGATAAAAGAATCGAAGAAAAAGAAGCATCTTTTGTAATAACAATGCGATCAAAAAATATGCTTTTTAATGTTTATGTAGAGAAAAATAATGAACCTATAATAAATGTTATGAAATTAAATCATGAGCAGTCATTTTATGAGTTTGATTTTGAAGAAGAATCTGAGGGAACAAAACGAATATTTGATTTAATGGAAATGATTTTAAATAAAAATGATGATGTACTTTATATAGTAGATGAATTAGAACAAAGTTTACATCCACAATTAACATCAAGATTTTTAAAATTATTTATGGAACAACATAAATATCATCAAGTACAACTTTTATTTACGACTCACGAATCTACGATAATGGATCAAAATATTTTTAGAAGAGATGAAATTTGGTTTGTTGAAAGAAATAACCGAGGAGAAAGTTCTATTTATTCATTGGATCGCTTTAAAGAAAGATATGATAAAGTTCTTAGTAAAGCTTATTTAGAAGGAAGGTATGGTGCGATACCAGTATTTTCAGAGTTTAGTAAGGAGGGATAGATTGGCTCCTGTAAGAAGTTATACGAATTGGAATAGTAGAAATAGTGATAGATTGAAACAAATTGAACCTTATAGAAAATATTTTATTATTTGTGAAGGGGCAAATACGGAAACATGGTATTTTAAAAAATTAATTGATTTGAAAAAAGAACTTCAAATTCATTCTTTGATTGATCTTTGTTTGTTAGAAAAAACAGGGAAAGATAAAGATATATCTTTCCCTAGGCAACTTATTGAGTTTGCTGAAAGTCAAAAGAATGATGTAAAGATTTCTTTTGATTTAAATAGAGATAAAATGATTATTGTCTTTGATGGTGATATTTTTGAAACTAAAGTAACTGATTATGATGAAGTGATTGCTTTAGGCGAAAAAAATAATATTCTTGCTGTAAGTAATCCTTCATTTGAATTATTTTTGTTATTGCATTATAAAAATTCTTTTCAAGAAGATATTCAACCGCATATCGAAGAAATTATAAAAAATGAAAAGATAGGGAATCAAAGATATATTTATCATTTATTATTAAAAAGGACAGGAATAAATTCTAAAAAGAATTCTAAAATTGGTGAATTGGCAAGATATGTTGATATTGCAATTGAACAAGAAAAGAAAATAAATGAAGACATTCATCAATGTAAAGGAAATATAACATGTAATATTGGTAAGATTATTTCCATGATAAAGAATGATTCAATAAAAATTAATTAAACTACAAAGAAATTCAAATAAAACTTGTGAAATGTTACACATAGGCTTATGTGTAACTTGTTTTTATTTTCACATGATACTAAAATATGTGTAGTTAGAAAAGAGGAGATTTAATTATGGCAAACAGATTTGTATTAAATGAAACAAGTTATCATGGAAAAGGAGCAATTGAATCAATTCCTGAAGAAGCAAAAGCAAGAGGATTCAAAAAAGCTTTAGTATGTTCAGATCCAGACTTAGTAAAATTTGGAGTAACAGCAAAAGTTACTGATTTATTAGATAAAGCTGGATTAGCTTATGAACTATATTCTAATATTAAACCTAATCCAACAATTGAAAACGTTCAACAAGGTGTTAAAGCATTACATGATGCTGGAGCAGATTATATGATCGCTATTGGTGGTGGTTCATCAATGGATACAGCAAAAGCAGTTGGTATTATTGATAAAAACCCTGAATTCGCTGATGTAAGAAGTCTAGAAGGTGTTGCACCAACTAAAAATCCTTGTACACCAATCTTTGCAGTTCCTACAACAGCTGGTACTGCTGCTGAAGTAACAATCAACTATGTTATTACAGATGTTGAAAAAGATCGTAAAATGGTATGTGTAGACGTACATGATATCCCAGTTGTAGCATTCGTTGACCCAGATATGATGTCATCAATGCCTAAAGGATTAACTGCTGCTACAGGTATGGATGCCTTAACTCATGCTATCGAAGGTTATATTACTAAAGGTGCTTGGGAAATGTCAGATATGTTCCATATCAAAGCTATCGAAATTATTTCTAAATCATTAAGAGGTGCAGTAGAAAATACTCCTGAAGGTAGAGAAGGTATGGCTTTAGGTCAATATGTTGCAGGTATGGGATTCTCTAACGTAGGTTTAGGATTAGTTCACTCAATGGCTCACCCACTTGGAGCTTTATATGATACACCTCATGGTGTTGCTAATGCTATTATCTTACCAACTGTTATGGAATATAATGCTCCATATACTGGTGAAAAATATAAAGATATCGCAGAAGCAATGGGTGTAGATACTACAGGTATGTCTCAAGAAGAATATCGTAAAGCAGCTGTAGATGCAGTTAAACAATTATCTAAAGATGTTGGTATCCCAGCTGACTTAAAAGAAATCGTTAAAGAAGAAGATTTACAATTCTTAAGTGAATCTGCTTTAGCTGATGCTTGCTGCCCAGGTAACCCAAGAGATACAAGTGTAGAAGAAATCAAAGAATTATATAAATCATTATTATAATAATAAGACAGTCCTCATAGAGGGCTGTTTTTTTGTTTTAAAATGTAAAAAAATAGAATTTTGTTATTATTTTCACAATAAAGTTGACTTTTTATGAGCTTTCAATATAATTCTTCTTACATGTTAAAAAGGGGAAATTTGATGGAAACAAATAAAAAATCAAGCTTTTCAGGTCGTTTAGGATATGTCATGGCAGTTGCTGGTTCAGCTGTTGGATTAGGTAATATCTGGCGTTTTCCATATCTTGCGGCTAAATATGGTGGAGGGACTTTTTTATTTACCTACATTATTTTAGCATTAACAGTTGGTTTTGCTTTACTTGTAAGTGAAACAGCTCTAGGTAGAAAAACTGGAAACAACCCGATTAAAGCTTATAAAATCTTAGGAGCAAAAAAATTAAAGATTGGTGGTTGGTTGAATTCAATCATTCCAATGTTGATTGTTCCTTATTATTGTGTTGTTGGTGGTTGGGTATGTAAATACTTATTTGAATATATTAAAGGATCAAGTCAAATCTTGACTCAAGATACTTATTTTTCAAATTTTATTGCTAATCCAATCAGTCCTGCTTTTTGGTTAATTGTCTTTGCAGGACTTACTTTTATTGTTGTTATTAAAGGTGTAGAAAAAGGAATTGAAAAGGTTAGTAAGATTTTAATGCCTATTTTAGTAGTGATCGCTGTTTTTATTTCAATTTATGGTTTAATGACACCAGGGGCTATTGAAGGTTTAAAATATTATGTGATTCCTGATTTCTCTAGGTTTAGTATTATGACAGTTATTGCAGCAATGGGACAAATGTTTTATTCTTTATCAATTGGGATGGGTATTTTATTTACTTATGGTTCTTATATGAAAAAAGATGTAGATATGGAAAAGGCTATTTCTCAAGTTGAAATTATGGATACATTGATTGCTTTTCTAGCTGGTTTAATGATCATTCCTGCTGTCTTTGCTTTTTCTGGAAAAGATAGTTTAAATGCTGGAGCATCTTTAATGTTTATTACTATGCCTAAAGTATTTAATTCACTTCAATTAGGTGGATTTATTGGTGGCGTATTCTTTTTACTTGTTTTATTTGCTGCTTTAACATCTGCTATTTCTTTAATGGAATGTTCAGTTGCAACTTTAATGGAACAATTTCATTTTTCTAGAAAAAAATCAGCATGTATTATGCTTTTAGAAATGCTTGTTTTAGGAATACCTATTTCACTTGGTTATGGTGTTTTAGGATGGCTTCAACCATTAGGAATGACATTATTAGACTTCTTTGATTTTGTTACAAATTCATGTATGATGCCAATTTCAGCATTATGTACTGTTTTATTAATTATTTTTGTGACTAAATTAAAAACAGTCTCAGATGAAATCAAAATTTCATCGGCTTTTAAAAGAGAAAAAGTCTATAATTTTGTGATGAAATATATTTGTATTCCAACGTTATTGATTATTTTATTAAGTTATATTTTATCAACATTTGGAATTATTACGTTATAAAAAGCTTTTTTAAGCTTTTTTATTTTTGGACATAAAAAAGACATTTTTTATGTATATAATATATTAGAAATAAAATGAGCTTTTGTATTTGTCAAATAAAACATTTGTGCTATAATTTGTTTGTTTAATTATGCCTAAGTGTAAAGGAGGATGTCTTTATGGACAAAATAAGTGAAAAGATAAAAGCAGTCCGCATTGCCAAAGGCGTTACAATAGAGGAAGTCGCAGAAGCAACTTTACTATCTGTCAAGATTATCAAAGATATTGAAGATGGGGCTTTTGAACGATTCGTTGGAGACGAGCTTTACGTAAAAATGTATCTTAAAAAAATAGCGAGATACTTGGAAATAGATGAGACGATTGCTGATGATTATTATGCAATTACTAGAGAAATAAAAAAGGCTGATTTACAAGATTTAAAAAATAAAAAAGAAGATGTAGGATCTGCTACTTTTGTAGATAAGGTAAAAAATATACAACCACCTAAAAAACAAAAGCCAAGAAAAGGTGTATATGAAGATCATTATATTTTAAGATATGTTAAATATGCTATTGTCATTATTATTGTTATAGCAATTATTATTGTACTTGGTTATTCATTTGTCTTTACAAAATCAAATGATTCATCATTTAAAAAAAGTAATACATCTAAAACAGAAACAAGTGAAACTTTAAAGAAGAAAACAACAGAAAATAAAAAGAAATCAACAAAATCTGA
Organism: Bacteroidaceae bacterium; assembly: GCA_963618275.1. Taxonomy (GTDB): domain Bacteria; phylum Bacillota_I; class Bacilli_A; order Erysipelotrichales; family Coprobacillaceae; genus Faecalibacillus. The sequence continues at coordinate 5,936 of CAVESC010000018.1, read as the reverse complement.
TACAACTAAAAAAGAAGAAACATCTACTGAAATTACCTTTACTAAAAATGCCGATGGTGATTATAGCTTCAAATTACCAGATGGTTATGATCAAGAAACATTTAAATTAAAAGTAGACTTTACTTTTGCGACAACTGTTGATTTACATGTTAATGGAGATCCAAACAGTTATCAAACAGATACTTTCAAAAAAGGTGTTTATAGTAGTAATCTTGGAAATATTTCAGCATCAGATGCGTTAAAAGATGATTCTGCGTGTGAAAGTGTGGAATTAGAATTTAATGTAAATGATTTCCAATATTTAGAATTTTCATATAGTTGGAACTTAGGACATCGTTATTATATTAATGATCAAAAAATCCCATTAGAAGAAAATGATCATTATGGAACAAGATCTAACGGTCGAGTTAGAACATTTAAATTAACGATGGTTAAATAATGAATTTACCTAATAAATTAACAATTACAAGAATTATCCTTGTTCCAATTCTTATTCTTATTTACATGTTTCCTTATGCCTCATTTGGAATCAATGTACCAATGTATCATGTTTTAAATGCTGATATTTCACTTGTCAATATTATCATTTTTATCATTTTTGCGATTGCTTCATTAACAGATTATTTTGATGGACAAATTGCTAGAAAATCTAAATTGATTACAACTTTTGGTAAATTTGCAGATCCAATTGCTGATAAACTTTTAATTAATACAATCTTTCTATTACTTGCAAGTGATGGAACAATTTCAATCATTATTCCAATCATTATGATTTCTAGAGATACGATTGTTGATGCTATTCGTTTAGTAGCCGCTAATAAACAAGTAGTTATTGCAGCTAAATATTTAGGAAAATTAAAGACAGTGACTCAAATGATTAGTGTAATTTTCTTATTATTAGGAGATTTTCCTTTTTCACTTATTCATTTACCAATTGGACAAATTAGTGTATGGGTTGCTTGTGTAATTTCAGTGATTAGTGGTATTGATTATTTTATGGATAGTAAAGATATGTTAACGGAGTCAATGTAATGGAAGAACTTGCTGAATTATTAATAAAAAATAATATTTCTATTGGAACTGTAGAAAGTTTTACAGTAGGAAATTTTGCGACAATGCTAGGAAATATTCCTGGCATTTCTAAGGTTTATAAGGGTTCTTTAGTCACTTATCAAAGTCAAACTAAAGAAAGATTATTAGGAATTGATCATCAATTGATTGAAAAATATGGGGTCGTTTCTAAAGAAATCGCTACTTTAATGTGTGTTAATGGAAAAAGTATTTTAGATACAGATCTATGTGTTTCTTTTACAGGAAATGCTGGACCAGATGCGATGGAAGGTAAACCGGTAGGAGAAGTTTATATTGGAATAGCTTATAAAGATGTTGTTGTTTATAAGTTAAACTTAGATGGTGGTAGAAAAGAGATTGCTTTAAAAGCAATTGAATTTGCTTGTAAAAAAATAATTGAAAAAATTTCACAAAAATAAAAGAAAAAATGAAAAATAAAGCATATATAGGAATAGGAGGTATTATTTATGGCTGGAAAAAAAGTAGTAGAAACAAATGATGCAAAAAAAGAACAAGCATTGAATGATGCAATCAAACAAATTGAAAAACAATTTGGAAAAGGTTCTGTCATGAAACTAGGAGATCGTGCAGCTGTTGATGTAGCTGTTATTCCAACAGGTTCTTTAACACTTGATATGGCTTTGGGAATAGGTGGTTATCCTAAAGGAAGAATCATTGAAATTTATGGTCCTGAATCAAGTGGGAAAACAACTCTTACATTGCATGCAATTGCTGAAGTTCAAAAACAAGGTGGAACAGCTGCCTTTATTGATGCCGAACATGCAATAGATCCTGTTTATGCTAAAAACTTAGGTGTTAATATTGATGAATTGATTCTTTCACAACCTGATAGTGGTGAACAAGGTTTAGAAATTGCTGAAACACTTGTGCGTTCAGGTGCTATCGATTTAGTTGTTGTAGACTCAGTAGCTGCTCTTGTTCCTCAGGTAGAATTAGATGGTGAAATGGCAGATCAACAAATGGGATTACAAGCTCGATTGATGTCTAAAGCTTTACGTAAATTATCAGGGGTAATGAATAAAACAGATTGTACAATTATTTTCATTAACCAATTACGTGAAAAAATTGGTGTTATGTTTGGAAATCCTGAAACAACAACGGGTGGACGTGCTTTAAAATTCTATTCTTCTGTACGTATTGAAATCAGAAGAAGCGAAGCGATTAAAAATGGTACAGAAATTGTTGGAAATAAAGTAAATATTAAAGTTGTTAAAAATAAAGTGGCACCACCATTTAAATCAACTCAAGTGGATATTATTTATGGAAAAGGTATTTCTAGAGATGGTGAAGTTTTAGACTTAGCTGTTGAAAAAGATATTGTAGATAAATCGGGTGCTTGGTATGCTTATAAAGGTGAAAAGATTGGTCAAGGACGTGAAAATGCTAAACGTTATCTTGTAGAACATCCGGAAATTATGAATGAAATTACAGAAGCTATTAAGGCTTCATTGATGCCAGTAGAAGAAGAGAAATTATAAAATTTCTCTTTTTTTTATTATCTATTAAGCTAAAGAATGTTGATATTGTCAAAATAATGAATTTGACATATAATATACTTGTGCGCAAAAACACATTTAGTATACATAGTAAGTAAAAAAGTAATGCTATGTAAACATTTATTTTAATATTTTAAACAACCGCTAAACGACGGGAGTTTGTAAAGTAGATAATAATCTATTTGAAAATAATTAATCGTTTAAAACAATGTGCATAGAAAAATGGAGGGTGAGTTATGCCAAATATAAGTATCGCCACTATTTTATCCTATGTTCTAGCTATCGTTGTTGGGGTTCTTATTTATTTTGTATATGCCAAACTAAATATTTCAAAAGCAAATGTGAGTGCTCAAAAGATTATTGATGATGCAACGAGTAAAGCAGATAATCTTGTTAAAGAAGCTATTTTAGATGCTAAAACTCAAGCTTATGAATTAAAATTAGAAGCAGAAAAAGAAATTAAAGAACAAAAACAAGAAATTACTGAACTTGAAAATAAACTTTCAGAACGTGAAAAAGGAATTGAACGTAGAGATATTGCTGTTCAAGGTAAAGAAGACGTTCTTGAACAAAGAGTTAAACAATTGGATATTAAAGAAGCTGGAATAGATAAATTAGAGGCTGAATTAAAAAATAAAATTGATTCAAAAGTTGTCGAATTAGAAAAAGTTGCAGCAATGTCAGCAAGAGAAGCTAAAGAAGAATTGTTCAAACAAGTTGAACAACAAATTTCTTTAGAAATGTCTGCTTACATAAAAGAACAAGAAGAAGAAGCAAAAAGTAAAGCTGCTGATATGTCAAGAGACATTATTGCTAATGCGATTAATCGTTATGCTCAAGAAGAAGTTACTGAAAGAACAGTAACAGTTGTAGATCTTCCAAGTGAAGAAATGAAAGGGCGTATTATTGGACGTGAAGGTCGTAATATTAAGGCAATTGAACAAGCAACTGGTGCTGATTTAATTATTGATGATACACCAGAAGCAATTACAATTTCTTGCTTTGATCCAGTAAGAAGAGAAATTGCTCGTTTATCATTAGAAACTTTAATTAGAGATGGTCGTATTCAACCAGGAAGAATTGAAGAAGTTGTTGATAAAACAAGAAAAGAATTAGATGAAGTTATTCGTAAAACGGGTGAAAATGCAATCTTTGAATTAGGAATTTCTCGTATTGATAAAGAAATTGTTAAACAAATTGGTAAATTAAAATATCGTACAAGTTATGGTCAAAATGCACTTCAACATTCATTAGAAGTTGCTCATTTAGCAGGAATTATGGCTGCTGAATTAGGATTAAATCAACAATTAGCTAAACGTGCTGGTCTATTACATGATATTGGTAAGGCAATGGATCATGAAATGGAAGGAAGCCATGTTGAATTAGGTGCTAAATTTGCGAAGAAACACGGAGAACATCCAACAGTTATTAATGCAATTGCTTCACATCATGGGGATGTACCAGCAACAAGTGTTATTTCTATTTTAGTGGCAGCTGCTGATACATTATCAGCTGCTAGACCAGGAAGTCGTAGTGAAACAATTGAAAATTATATTCAAAGACTTGAAAAACTTGAAGAAATGGCTAAAAGCTTCGATGGTGTTGATCGTGTTTATGCTATTCAAGCAGGTCGTGAAATTCGTATTGTCGTTAAACCTGATAAAGTGGATGATCTAGCAAGTCATAAGATTGCTCGTGATATTAAGACAAAAATTGAAGAAGAATTAACTTATCCAGGACATATTAAAGTTACTGTTATAAGAGAAATTCGTGCAAGCGAAATTGCAAAATAAAAGGGAAATCAATTCCCTTTTTTTTTATATATGTTAAAATGTCTTTACGAAATGAGGAAAGAAAATGAAAGTTTTATTTATAGGAGATGTCGTTGGAAATGTAGGGCGACAAATGATAGAAGATTATCTTTATCGTGTTAGAAAAGATTATCAAATTGATTTTGTAATTGCTAATGTTGAAAATGCAACACATGGTAAAGGATTGAATAGAAAACATTATGATTTCTTTACTTTTGAAGGTGTTGATTGTATGACAATGGGTAATCATACTTTTGATAAAAAAGAACTTTTTGATTTTATTGATGAAGCTGATCGCTTAATTGTTCCTTTCAATCAACCAAGTGTTTTACCAGGAGTTCATTCAAGAGTATTTAATGTTAAAGGAACAAAGATTAGAGTTACTAATGCTTTGGGATGTGTTTTTATGGATAATCGTTATTCAAATCCATTTGATCATATTGATGATTATTTAAACCTTGAACAAGATATTCATATTATTGATATCCATGCAGAAGCAACGAGTGAAAAAATAGGTTTAGCTTATTATTGTAAAGATAAAGTACAAGCTGTTTTAGGAACACATACACATGTACAAACAGCTGATGAAAGAATTATTGATGGACAAGTAGCCTTTATTTCTGATGCAGGAATGACAGGCCCTTATTTAAGTTCATTAGGTTGTGATTTAGATAGTGTGATTACACGTATGAGAGGTTTAAGTTCAAAGTTTTTAATTTCTGAAAACTCTGGACAGTTTGCAGGTGTTGTTATTGAATTTAATGATAAGCATCAACCTATTTCTATTGAAAGAGTATTGATCAATGATGATCATCCTTATCGAGCATCTTAGGATGCTTTTTTTGTTATTTTTTTAAGAAGAATTCATATAGTGAAGTAGGAGGCAAAAATATGGAAATGATTAAAGTATCTTCAACTTCTGTTCCTAATCATGTTGCAGGAGCAATAGCATCATTAATGAGGGAACAAGATAAACTTATGATTCAAACAATTGGGGCAGCAGCCCTTAATCAAGCAATCAAATCGATTGCGATTGCAAGAGGATATATTATTCCTACAGGAAAAGAACTTATTTGTATTCCATCATTTCATGATTTAATGGTCGATGATAAAAGGATAACAGCATTAAGGTTAGTTATAGAATTACGTTAATTTTTTATGAAAAGGGTTTCTTTTTTTAAAAATTCATTGTATAATACTGACATGTAAATGGAGGTTTTATTAAAATGGCAAAATGTAAATTATTAATGCAAACAGGACAAGTTCAAAAAATTATTGATTTCTTTGATGGATATTCAGATGATAAAGTATCATGTAAATATATTAAAAAAGTAGGAATCAAAGCTGAATTTGAATGTGAAACTGAATTATCACCTGAAGAAGCAGCAGGTCATTGTAAAGGAGTATTTAAAGGAACTCCAGAAGGTAAAGTATTATACTTCTCAATTCAACCAGATGGATTCTTTGGATAAGATAAAAATGATAAGAGGCTGTAACAAAATAAAATAAACAGCCAAAAATAAAAAAAGAACAATGA
>CAVESC010000017.1:0-33688 GCA_963618275.1 Bacteroidaceae bacterium | reverse complement strand
GTGTTTGTGTCTGCGTTGAGTGCAGCTCAAACGCAGAAATGGAGGAAAAAATGAATAAAAGGCAAATAAAGTTAAGTTGTTATTTAGAACAATTAAATATAGAGGTTGTTAAAGTAGAAATGATTTTAAATCAACTAAATAGATTGAAAAATAATCAAGAAATTGCAAATTATATTGTTGAAAGAGATTTATTGAAAACAAGATGTCAATTAGAATTATCGCTTGCTTCTTTGTGTATTATTCTAAGAAAGATGTGTGAAAATCAATTTATTACCTTAAACCAAGAAAGAAGAAAAGATATTAATAGTATTATTCATTCAAATCGATTTGATTTTTTTGAGGATGATAAAGTTTATGTTTTTTCACAAAAAGGACAAGAAGAAGTTAATATAATCCAATTATTAGATTATGCAAAAAAGATATTTAAAGAAATCGTATGATTTTTTTGGACATCTTTTTTATTTTAACCAAGATAAAATAAAATTGGTGAATAAAATGAATATTAAAAAAAATTGTGGTATTGTTTTGATTATTTTGGGAATCATCTTAACGTTAGATCGTACAAATGAATTTAAGGGAATCGTTTCAATTATTGTCTATTATATCCAAGAATATTGGCCTTTACTCATTACTTTTTGTGGTGTTTCATTACTTGCAACACCACAAAAAACAAAAAAGAAATGAAATAAAAAATACTGATTTTATATAGCTAAATGAATTGAAACGAGATAACAAAAATGATAATATGTACAATGTATTAATGGAGGAAACAAAAAAATGAAAAAAAGACCTATCGTATTATGTATTATGGATGGTTATGGTATTTCTGAAAGCATTAATGGTAATGCTGTAAGACTTGCTAATACACCTAATTTAGATGATTTAATGGCTATGTATCCAAACACAACTATTTCAGCTAGTGGTATGCCAGTTGGTTTACCTGATGGACAAATGGGAAATAGTGAAGTTGGACACTTAAATATTGGAGCAGGTAGAACTGTATATCAATCATTAACTTTAATTAATAAAGCTTTAAATGAAAAAACTTTCTTTGAAAATGAAAAATTCTTAAAAGCAATCCAACATGCTAAAGATAATGGTTCTAAATTACATATTTGGGGATTATTATCAAATGGTGGTGTTCACTCATCAAATGAACATATTTATGGTTTATTAGAATTAGCTAAACAACAAGGTTTAGATAAAGTATATGTACATGCTTTCTTAGACGGAAGAGATGTTGCTCCTGATAGTGGTGTTGATTTCGTAAAAGAATTACAAGAAAAAATTGAAGAAATCGGTGTTGGACAAATCGCATCAATTTCTGGTAGATACTACGCAATGGACAGAGATAAAAGATTTGATCGTGTTAAATTAGCTTACGATGCAATCGTATGTCAAGAAGGTGAATCTTTTGAATGTCCAGTTCAATATGTAAAAGATTCTTATGCTAAAGATGTATTAGATGAATTCGTTATCCCTGGTTACAACAAAAATGTTGATGGAACAATTGATGATGGAGATTCAGTAATCTTCGCTAACTTTAGACCAGATAGAGCTATTCAATTAGCTACAGTAATCACAAATCCTACATTCTATGAAGGATATGTACCTGAAAAACAAGTTAAAGATTTAGAATTCGTTTGTATGATGAAATATGCTGATAGTGTTAATGGAGAAATCGCATTCGTTTCACCTGAACTTACAAATACATTAGGTGATTACTTATCAGCTCAAGGATTAAAACAATTACGTATTGCTGAAACTGAAAAATATGCTCACGTAACTTTCTTCTTTGATGGTGGGGTTGATAAAGAAATCGAAGGAGCTACTCGTGTGTTAGTTAACTCACCAAAAGTTGCTACTTATGATTTACAACCAGAAATGTCAGCTTATGAAGTAAAAGATAAATTAATTGCTGAATTAGATAAAGATATCCATGATGTTGTTATCGTTAACTTTGCTAACTGTGACATGGTAGGACATACAGGTGTCATTCCAGCAGCAATCAAAGCTGTTAGTGTTGTTGATGAATGTATCGGTGAAGTATATGAAAAAGTTCTTGAATTAGGTGGAACTATGTTAATTACTGCTGATCATGGTAACGCTGAAGAAGAATTAGATGCAGATGGAAATCCATTTACTGCACATACAACAAATGTTGTACCTTTAATTGTTACTAATTCTCATGTAGGATTAAAAGAAGGCGGAAAATTAGGAGACTTAGCTCCAACAATGTTACAATTATTAGGTTTACCAATTCCTGAAGAAATGGATGGAGAATCTTTATTAAAATAATCAATAAGTTCATATTGATTTCATTTTTAATAGGTATATTAAGTGGGTGTAGTCATACTACATCCACTCATACTATACAGAAAGATTTATCAAAAGATCAAATTATAGAAATCAATTATGATGATGTTTTAAAGAAAATAGATCAAAAAGAAGATTTTGTTTTATATATAGGAAGACCTGATTGTAAAGATTGTCAAGAATTTGAACCTTATTTAAAAAGTTATTTAAAGAAAAATAAAGGAGTTTATCTTTATTATTTCAATATTAAAGAATATCGAGATCAAGCTAACAGTCAAGAAGCAACTAAAAAAGAAAAAGCACGTTATAATCAAATAAGAAAAAAACTTGATTTTTCATGGACTCCTACGTTGAAGTTGATAGCTAAAGGAAAATTTGTTGATCAATATACATTTCTAGATGAAGACTATTATTCATTAACAAATAAAAAACAAAAAGAAAAAAAACAAGATTATATTGATAAACTTTCATCTTGGTTAGATCAAATATACCAAGATTAAAAGAAAGGATTGATAAGAATATGAAAAAATGTCCAAAATGTCATAAAAATATACCAAGTAATGCAAAGGTCTGCCCTTATTGTGGAACGCCACAATATGGTTATCAACCAATGAAACGTACTCCAAAAAGAAAATTTTCTTTTATTTATCCTATTTTAATGATTGCATTTATTTTATTACCAATGGGAGTTACTTTCTTTACTTTTGATGCTTTAACTGATGGCGGAATTAATCAAACTGCAACATTAAAAACATATAAACAATCAAATCATGAAACAGTTGTTTATCAATATGATTCATTAAAAGATTTTTCAAAAAATGTTAAGAATAGTAAAAAATATGTTAATAAAATCGATAATATGGAATCATCATTGGAAAAAATCGTAGGAAAAGAAAATATTGATAAAGAATATTCATTTCAAATAACAGATAATAATAATCTATATGTTTCTATTCAATACGATATTTCATTAGATAAACAAAATACTATGAATATATCTTATGATTATGATTTATCAAAACAAAGTCAATTACAATTTGAATATCATTTAAATAATGTTCAACAATTGGATAAAGGATATCAACAATTATCTCAACAAACTGCAAAAATGAATCAAATTATTACATTATTTAATGGAAAAGATAATCAAGAATTGATTCAAAAAACATTAGATGATTTAAAAAATAATGAAAACGAATTAACTAAAGAAACACTTTCTCATTATGGAAAAGGAATGACACAATCAAAAGGAAATGATCAATCTTCAATGAGAGTATTCAATTATAAAGATACATATCGTTTGAAATTATCTTATGATTCAAAATTAAAAATAGAAAAATTTATATAAAGCCAAGAAATTGGCTTTTTCTTTTTATGTAAAACAAGTATAATAGGGATAATTATAAAGAAAAAAGTAGGTGAATCGATGAGAAAAATTGCAGTTTTGACCTCAGGAGGAGATGCTCCAGGAATGAATGGAGCGATTCGTGCAATCGTTCGAGTAGGTATTAAAAGAGGTTTTGAAGTTTATGGTGTCTATGAAGGTTATAAAGGATTGGTAGCAGGGGATATCAAAAAATTAGGGTATAGTGATGTTTCTGAAATACTATCAAAAGGGGGAACTATTTTAGAATCTTCAAGACTTCCATCATTTAAAGAAGATGATGTACAAGAAAAAGCAATTTGGCAGCTTAAACAAAGAGGGATAGACGGACTTGTAGTTATAGGTGGAGACGGTAGCTATAAAGGTGCTTTAGCGCTTAGTAAAAAAGGAATTGATTGTATTGCTATTCCTGGAACAATTGATAACGATATTAATGGAACAGATGAAACAATAGGATTTCATACAGCACTTTATAACATTATCGATGCTGTTAATAAATTAAGAGATACTTCAAGTTCACATCATCGTTGTTTTGTTGTTGAAGTTATGGGAAATCATGCCGATAATTTAGCTATTTATTCAGCTATTGCATGTGGTAGTGAAATTGTTATTACAGATAAAACAGGTTATGATGAAAATAAAATTATTGAAGAACTTAAAGTATGTGAACAAGAATATCATAAAAAACATGCTATTATTGTTGTTAGTGAAAAAATATTAGATGTTGAAAAACTAGCTAAGCGTATTAGTGAAGAAACAGGATATTCAGGAAGATCGATTGTTTTAGGACATATTCAAAGAGGAGGGTCTCCTGTTCCAGAAGATCGTATTTTAGCTTCTAAAATGGCAGAAGAAGCAATATGTTTATTAGAAAAAAGAAAAAATGGTTTATGTATTTGTATGAAAGATAATCAAATTATTTCTAAAAATATAGAAGAAGCATTGATTGAAAAAAATGAAAATCATGATCGTTTGTATCAATTGTTTCTAGATTTAGCTTAAGGAGTATAGTATATGAAAAAAATACTGTTTAGTGATATTGATGGAACGATTGCTAATGACAATTTACCCATTACTTATAAAGATCAAGATGCTGTAAAAAGATTAAGAGCTCAAGGTCATTACTTTTCATTTTGTACAGGAAGAAATATACAAGAAACAAAGCTTGTAACACCACATTTTGAATATGATTATCTTGTTTTAAATAATGGAGCGATGATTGTTGATCAAAATGATCAGGTTCTTTATCGAAAACAAATAAAAAATGAAATTGCAAAAGAAATATTAAAAGAAAATTATCAAAAATATCCTTATTTGAATTATACATTTTTTGATGGTCAACAAACTTATGGATATATAAATCAAAAAACATGTATTCTAACAGAAAATGGATATCAAGAAATAGAAGGTGATTTTTTAGAAATATTAGATCATACTCAAGATGATATTGATATCGTATGTGCTTTTCATCCACAAGAAAAATCAGATGAAATACTTGAAATTCAAAAACAAGTCAATCAAAAATATGTAGGTATTCATGCAACATTAAATGTTGTTTATTTAGATATAACAGTAGATTGTACTAAAGGAAGTGGCCTAAAAAAACTTTGTTCATTATTAGATCAAGAAGTAATATCTTATTGTATTGGTGATTCTTATAATGATTTAGATATGTTTGAAAAAGCTGATCATGCTTATACTTTTAATCGTGTAGAAAAACAAATAAAAGAAAAAACAGAAAAGCAAGTTGATTATGTTTATGAAGTCATCAATAATATGTTAGAGGGGGAATAACAATGAGTTGGCAAGATAAATTAAGACAAGTTGAACCATATGTAGCAGGAGAACAACCAAAAATTAATAATATGATTAAATTAAATACCAATGAAAATCCATATGGTCCAAGTGAAAAAATAAAAGAAGTTTTAAAAAATATTGATCCTGAAAAATTAAAACTTTATCCAAATAGTGATGGAGAAGAATTAAGACATGCTTTAGCTAAGTATCATGGTTTAAAAGATGAACAAGTTTTTTTAGGAAATGGTTCAGATGAAGTTTTAGCACTTACATTCTTAACATTTTTTAATGGAAATGATCCCGTATTATTTCCAAATATCTCTTATTCATTTTATCCAGTTTATTGTGATCTTTATCAAATGAATTATAAAGAGATTGTTTTAGATCAAGATTTTAAAATGCATGTTGAAGATTTTAAACAACCAAATTCAGGAATTATTTTTCCTAATCCAAATGCACCAACAGGATTACTTGTTTCATTAGATTTTATTGAAGAAGTTTTAAAAAGCAATCCAGAAAGTATTGTTGTTGTAGATGAAGCTTATATTGATTTTGGAGGACAGACATGTGTACCACTTATTCATCAATATGAAAATTTAGTGGTTATTCAAACATTCTCTAAATCAAGATCTTTTGCTGGAGCTAGATTAGGAGTTGCTTTAGGGAATAAAGAAGCAATCTCTCATTTATATGATGTAAAGAATTCTTTTAATTCATATCCAATTGATTATATAACTCAACAAATTGGACTTGCTTCCGTGTTAGATAGTCAAGATATGAAAGAAAAATGTCAAAAAGTCATTCAAACAAGAGAAAATACGAAAACTAAACTTAAAGCACTAGGATTTGTTGTTCCAGATAGTTATGCAAACTTTGTATTTGTAAAACATCCAAAGATTGATGGTGAAGAATTATTCTTAGCACTTAGAAAAGAGGGAATTATTGTTCGTCATTGGAATAAGCCACTGATTGATCAATATTTAAGAATTACGATTGGAACAGATCAACAAATGGAAAGATTCTTTGAATTTTTAGAAAAATATTTAAATCAAAAAGGACTGTTATGATTTTTTCATAACAGTTTTATTCTAAAAAAGAAGCTATAGCGCTTTGCTATAACTTCTTACTTTTCTTCTGTATGATTTAAATCTTCTTTGATTTGAGTTGTTGAAATTTCAGGAGTTCTTGGTAAATAAATAACTTCTACACCTTCATCTTTTAAATAATCAAATTTACCTTTCCAATCATCTCCAATAACAAAAGTATCTATATGATATTCTTTAATATCTTTGATTTTTTGGTCCCAGTTTTCTTCAGGAATAACTAAATCTACAAAACGTACAGATTCTAGTAAACCTTTTCTTTGTTCATAAGAGAAATAACATTTTTTATCTTTTTTCAAACGTGTAAATTCATCAGTTGAAACAGCAACAATTAAATAATCACCTAAAGCTTTAGCACGTTTTAATAAATTAATATGTCCATAATGTAATAAATCAAATGTACCATAAGTAATAACTCTTTTCATACCTAACCCTCTTTTACTTTTAATAATACTATTTTCAAAATTAATATCTGCTACTGATTTCGTAAGTTCAGTTTTACGATCACGATTCATTAATGCAGTTACAGCATCATTTGGACTTACTTTTCCATGAACAATAGCATCAACCGTTGCTGTAATCGGCATTTCTACATCATATCTTTTAGAAAGTTGCATGGCAGCTGGTAAAGCATTTAATCCTTCTACGACCATTCCTACTTCTTTAGTAGCATCATCAACTTTATATCCTTGACCAATAAGTGTTCCACATTTAAAGTTACGACTATGGATACTTGTTGCAGTAACAATCAAATCTCCAATTCCAGCAAGACCATGGAATGTTTGTTCAAGACAACCCATTGTTGTTCCTAAACGTGTCATTTCTGAAAGTCCACGCGTAATAATAGCAGCACGTGTGTTGTCACCAAAATTTAAACCATGAGCAATCCCTGCTGCTAAGGCAATAATATTTTTTAACGCTCCACATAGTTCAACACCACGGACATCGACATTTGTATAAACACGCATACATGTTCCTTGGAATAAATTTTGTACTTTTTCAGCAACTTCTAAATCATCACAAGCTGAAACAATCGTTGACGGCATATCTTTGACAACTTCTTCAGCATGTGTTGGACCTGATAAAGCAACAATTTTTGTTTGATTTCCTAAAACGTCTCTAATGATTTCTGACATCGTATAAAGACTATCGCTTTCTACTCCTTTTGCTAAATCAATTAAAATCTGATCTTTGATGTAATCTTTAGCAGTTTCCATAGTACTTCTCATAAAGACAGAAGGAACAGCGACCACTAAATACTCACTATTACATACTTCTTTAATATCTGTTGTAAATTCCATATCATCAGGAATTTCTAATTCAGGTAACTTTGGATGACTACGATTTTTTTTGATATATTCAATTTCTTGAGGTAATGCAGACCATACCATTACGGAATGATGACGATTGCATAACACTCTTGCAACAGCCATTCCCCATGTACCTGCGCCTAAAACACCAACTTTATACATGATAAATAACCTCCTATTTCTTGATGTATTTCATTTTTTCATCTTTTATAAAAATCCAATGATCATCACTTGAATCATTTTCACTAAAATGATAATCATCAATGACTACTTTTTTAATACTATCTATATCTTCAAGATGATGTTGAATTAAATAATTGAGCATCATCCCTCTTGCTTTTTTTAAATACACAGCATTTCTTTTTAAAGTATGCCCATTTCTTATCACAAAATCAAGTTGAATGATTGGAAGATCAATCATTTTTTCATATTCTTTTGTACTTAAGGAAAGAATAACATCTTCATTTTTTAAATAATCATTTACTTCTTTTTGCCAATAAGAATATAAGTTTAAACCATTAAGTTTATGTTTCATTTCTAAACGATGATAATTTACAGCATCATTATAACGTAAAATCCCATAAAGTGGGGAATTAATTAATAGATGTTTCTTTAAATATTCCCATTCTTCTTGTTGATAATTCTTTAAATCAAGTTGTTTAAAAACAACACCATTAAATAAATTTAAAGCTGCAAATGTTTCATCATTATGAAAATAATCATAAATTAAGGAAGATTGTTTAAAAGAAATTTTCATGAAATCATGAATTTGATCAATTTCTAATTCTTTTAATTGTTTTCTTAAAGATTCTGCTTTATTAAAAAACAAAGGTGTTTGTTTTTCAATAGGAAAATGCTTTTCTTTTAAACTTTTTGCATCAGCAATTATGATTTTCATAGACTTCACCACATCCATTATATATTAAAATAAAAAATTATGATATACTACATTCGGTGATAAAGATGAATACAACAATTATAGATAAGATATTAATTCATATGTTAGACATGGAACATAGTCAAATTATTTACTCTGATCAATTTATTGATTTAATAGAAGGAACAACTGAATATTATGATAAAAAAATAGAGAAATGTTTAACAAATACAACCATTAAAGAACTCGTTGTAGGAAGTGAACATCATTTACTTCAAGCTGCTAGAAATATGATCATTGATGATGAACAATTTATTGATGAATCTAAAAAAATTGCTCAAGATTTATTTGCGGTTAGTAAATACGTTGAAGAAATGCCTAATAGTAATTTAATGTTTGTTGAATGTAAAGTAGATGGGGAAAAGATGATTCTCATCATGAAATTAAATTATAAAGTGACACCTATTTCTGTTGTGGAAGAAGTAGATGGAAAGAGATTTATTAAATTTGTTAATAGACAAAGTCTTCCTCCTAAAACGTCAGCTATTGAAGAAGCGATTATTATTAATGTTGATCAAAGTACAATTTCTTTAATTGAAAAAAGATTTCAAATAGATGGAAAACCAGGATATTACTTAAATGATCAATATATTAAAGGTGAACCTAAATTAACAGATAAACAAAAAATGAGTATTGTTAATAAAGTTGTTAAAAAGGTTGATAGTGAATATAACGTTTTTGAAGGTGATCCAACAGCAATGGTTAAAAAAGAAATGATT
The DNA here is from genome assembly GCA_963618275.1 of Bacteroidaceae bacterium. Lineage (GTDB taxonomy): Bacteria > Bacillota_I > Bacilli_A > Erysipelotrichales > Coprobacillaceae > Faecalibacillus. The sequence continues at coordinate 24,122 of CAVESC010000017.1, read as the reverse complement.
GATTTAGTAATGGAACATTTACCATTAAAACCAATGGAAATTGCTAAAAAAGTAATGGGTGATGATTATAATGCAAAGGAAGAAGTTGAAACAATCATGAGAGATCTAGGTATTGAAGAAGATGATGAAATTGTCAATGTACCACTTTCATTAGATCGTATGTCAAGATGTAAACTTGTTTTGGATGATGATCGTATTATTGAATTGAATGTTGAAGATTATTTAAATCATGAAAACATTACAACTGAAACAGATATGTCAGGATATTCAACAATTACTTTAAATAATATCAAGGATATTAAGATTAAATAAAGACAAGACATTGTCTTTATGATAGAATAAACAAGCATATAATGAAAGGAAATAGATAAATGAGTAAAGTAATTAAATTAGGTAATTATAAAGGAATTGAATTTAAAGTAGAAAAAGTACCTGTATCAAATGAAGAAGTAGAACAACAAATTCAAATGATTTTAGCTCAATCAAGACAAACAGAAGAAAAAGATGGAGATACTGTTGAAAACGGTGATATCGCTACAATCGATTTTGTTGGATTAAAAGATGATGTTGCTTTTGAAGGTGGAACAGGAAATGATTATGATTTAGAAATCGGTTCAGGATCATTTATTCCAGGATTTGAAGAACAAATGATTGGAATGAAAATTAATGAAACAAGAGATTTAAATTTAACTTTCCCAGAAAATTACCAAGCAGCAGATTTAGCTGGACAAGATGTTGTTTTCAAAGTAACAGTTAAAAAATTATCTGTAAAAAAAGATGCTGAATTAAATGATGCTTTTGTTGAAGGTTTAGGTGTACCTGAAATTAAAACAGTTGAAGATTTAAAAGCTTATATTAATGAAGGTTTACAACAACAACATGATCAACAATATGAAGCTCAAAAAGAGAATACAATTTTTGATGCATTTATGGCAGATAGTGAAGTTGAATTAGATGATGATGCTATTGATGAAGCTTTAGATAGACAAATGTCTTATATGGCTAACCAAATGATGGCTCAAGGTATTCAATTAGATCAATACTTACAAATGACAGGTATGGATGAAGAAAAATTAAGAGAACAAATGAGACCATCAGCTACTCAACAAGCTAAGTTAGAAGCTTTAATTGATGAAATTATTGCTGTTGAAAAAATCGTTGTTACTGAAGAAGTTTTAGATGAACAATTAAATATGGTAGCTCAAGCTAATCAAATGACAAAAGAACAAGTTTTAGAAAAAATTGATTTAGAAGGATTCAAGAGAGATTTATCTCGTATGCAAGCAAGCCGTATTATTGTTAATAATGCAGTTGAAAAATAATGAAAATTCCACGATATAGTGGAGTTTTTTTATTATAGTGTATAAAAATAATTTTTTCATTGATATTTAGTTTTGTTAATGTAAAATAGGTTGAGTAATTAATGAAAAAGGGTTAAAATATTTATTTGTATTAAGGAGGTTCATTTTTTATGAAAATCATTGTTTTGGGAGCCGGTAAAGTCGGAAAAACACTTATCAAACATATGGCAAATGAAGATCATGATATTATTGTTGTTGATCAAAATGCAACGAAAGTAGAAGAAGTTGTAAACCAATATGATGTTATAGGTGTTGTAGGTAATGGTGGTTCATATGATATTTTAATGGAAGCAGGAGCTGAAGATGCTAACCTTATTATTTGTGTAACTGCTTCAGATGAATTAAATATATTAGCAGGATTAATGGCTAAAAAGATGGGGACAAGACATACAATTGCACGTGTTAGAAATCCTGATTATTCATCACAACGTGATTTTATGAGAAATCAATTAGGTTTTTCAATGATCGTTAATCCTGAACTTGAAGCTGCAAGTGAAATTCGTCGAGTTTTATCATTTCCTTCAGCTGTTAAAGTAGACACTTTTTCAAGAGGAAAAGTAGAACTTGCTGAATTTTTTGTTGAAGATCATAGTCGTTTAAATGGAGTAGAATTAAATCAATTACATAAAATTACAAAGACAAATATTTTAGTATGTGCTGTAAGTCATAATGAAGATGTGATTATTCCAGATGGAAATTATACTATTAAACCTGGTGATCATTTATACATTACAGGGACACATCGAGATTTATCAAAATTTTGTTTAGATATTGGTGTTATTACAAATCGTATTAAAAATGTTATCATTATTGGTGGAGGAAAAATTGCATATTATTTATCTAAACAATTATCTACTCAAGGAATTAAAGTTAAAATTATTGAAAAAGATAAAAATCGTTGTCAAATTTTAGCTGAAAAATTACCATACGTAACAATTATTCATGGTGATGGTAGTGATGATGAGTTATTAAATGAAGAAGGTATTGAAAATACAGATGCTGTCTTAGCACTTACAGGATTAGATGAAGAAAATATTGTTTTATCATTATCCGCAAAAAGCTTGTATCATAAAAAGACCATTGCGAAAGTAACAAGAATGAATTACACAGGGTTATCTGATGTTTTAAAAGTTGATAGTATTGTTGCACCAAAGAAAATTGTTGCTAGTCAAATTATTAGATATGTGCGTGCTAAAATGAATAAAGATCATGATTCAGCTGTTAAAACACTTTATAAAATTGTTGATGGTGAAGTAGAAGCTGTTGAATTTAAAGTAACAGAACATTTTACTTATTTACATAAAGCACTTAATGAAATGAGAATTAAGGAACATGTTTTAGTAGCAGCTATTATTAGAGGTAATGAAGTGATTGTTCCAAAAGGAAATACGACAATGGAATTAAATGATTATGTTATTATTGTTTCTCGTGGAGAAATTATGAAATCATTAAATGATATGTTGAGGGATTAGTTATGAATAGAAGAATGATTGTATTTGCGATAGGTAAACTCTTATCAATGACAGGATTGCTTTTATTTATTCCTGTATTAATTTCATTTATTTATCATGAAAGTCAAGGTGTATATTTTGGAATTGTTGGTTTAATTTTACTTATACTTGGAACACTTGTTTCAAAAAATGCACCAAAAAAGAAAAATATTTATGCAAGAGAAGGTTTCGTCATTGTTGCATTAAGTTGGATTTTAGTTTCTGCTTTTTCGGCAATTCCTTATGTTTTATCAGGTGAAATACCTCATTATATCGATGCCTTTTTTGAAATGGTTTCAGGATTTACAACAACAGGATCATCCATTCTTACAAATATTGAAGCGATGAGTCATACAGGATTATTTTGGCGTAGTTTTACTCATTGGATTGGTGGAATGGGAATTTTAGTTTTTGTTATTGCTTTTATTCCAATTGCTTCTGGAAGATCAATGCATATTTTAAAAGCAGAAGTTCCAGGTCCAGTTGTTGGAAAACTTGTTTCAAAAGTGCGCGCTACAGCGAGAATTCTATATTTTATATATGCAGCATTAACAGTCATCGAAATCATTTTATTATTACTTGGAGGAATGACTTTATTTGATAGTATTTTAAATGCATTTGGTACGGCTGGTACAGGTGGTTTTGCGATTAAAAATGCTAGTATTGCAGCTTATCATAGTGCTTATTTTGATGTTGTTATTACCATTTTTATGATTCTATTTGGAATCAACTTTAACATATTCTATTTTATCTTAATAGGTAAAGTTAAAGATGCTTTACGTAGTGAAGAACTTCATTACTATTTAGGAATTATTGCATTATGTATTCTTGTCATTACATGTAACGTTTTACCAATGTATAAAAATGTTTTAGAAGCTTTACGATATGCAAGTTTTACCGTTGGTTCAACAATTACAACAACAGGATATGTAGTCGTTGATTATGGTAAGTGGCCGCTTTTATCACAAATGATTATTCTTGTTTTAACTTTTGTAGGAGCAAGTTCTGGATCTACTGGTGGAGGAATCAAGATTTCAAGAATTGTCATGTATTTTAAAAGTGCACGTAAAGAATTAAGAAAAGCACTTCATCCTCATAGTGTACAAACTGTTGAATTTGAAAATCAAGCTGTTGATAGTAATGTAATTAGTTCAATGCAAGGATATTTAGTGATTTATTTAATAATCTTTGTCGTTTCTTTACTTATTTTATCATGTTATAAAATTGATTTTACAAGTGCTTTTTCAGCCGTAGCAACATGTTTAAATAACGTTGGTCCAGGAATGAATGTTGTTGGTCCAGTAGGAAATTTCTCATCTTTATCAGATGTATCAAAACTTGTCTTATCTTTTGATATGTTAGCTGGTCGATTAGAAATCTTTCCAATGTTATTATTATTTGCACCATCATCTTGGAAAAAATAAACAGTAGGTTATATGCCTATTGTTTTTTTATAAATTTATTATTATCATATTTATTGTAAATTTTTTTAAAACCCCTATAATTGTATACAATATGATAGGAGGGATTACTATGCTAGTAGATGGACATATGCATTTAGAAAATGGACCGCTTACCAAAGAATATGTCATGGAATTTATTAATGAAGCTTATAAACAAGGATTTGATCGTATTCAAATTCTAGATCATACACATCGTTTCAAAGAATTTGAAGTTATTTATCAAGGTGTTAAAGATGCTAGTGATGAACAAAAAGAATGGCTAGCAAATAAAAAAATGAAATTTAAAGATACTCTTTCTAGTTATGTACGATTAATTAATGAAGTTAAGGCTGAAAAGTTACCTATAGAAGTTTTATTTGGATTAGAAGTATGCTATGTTCCTGAGTATAAAGAGGAAATAAAACGTATTTTAGAACCATATCAATTTGATTTTCTTGTAGGGGCAATCCATTCTATAGATGGCCTTTTATATGATATGCCATGGTCTAAAAAAATATTATGGGATAAATATAATGTAGATGATATCTATCGTCGTTATTATGAATTGATTTTTGATTTAGTAAAAAGTGATATATTTACTCAATTAGCTCATCCAGATACAATTAAAATGTTTGGTTATTATCCAACATATGATTTAAAGCCTACTTATCATGAACTAGCAAAATTATTAGTAGAACATCATGTAAAAGGGGAATGCAATACAGGATGTTATTATCGTTACCATCATCCAGATAAAGGATTATCTAAAGAATTATTAGATATTTTTAAAGAACATCATGTTGATATCATTACAGCAAGTGATGCACATAAACCAGCAGATGTAGGAACTTGTATTAAAGATGTTTATAAGTTATGTCAGTATGATTAAGTTGTTCTTGATTGAACAACTTTTTTGCTTTATGATAAACAAAAAAGAAAGGTTGTTAAAAATGAAAATTACAGAATTATTAGATATAAAGTCGATTGATTTAAATCCCCAAGTTTCTAATAAAGAAGAGGCAATAGATCATTTAGTTGATTTATTAGATCAAAGTGGTAAGTTAAACGATCGACAAGTATACAAAAAAAGTGTTTTGAACAGAGAAGCACAAAGTACAACAGGAATTGGTGATGGTGTTGCTATTCCTCATGGACAAAGCGAAGGTGTGAAAACAGCAGGTTTAGCTGCAATGGTTGTTAAAGAAGGATTAGATTTCAAATCTCTTGATGGAAATCCTACATATTTATTCTTTATGATTGGTGCTCCTAAAGATTCTGGAGGAGCTCATTTACAAGCACTTGCACAATTATCTACATTATTAATGAAAGAAGATTTTAGAAATGCACTTATTCATGCCTCTTCTAAAGAAGAGTTTTTACAATTAATAGATGCTAAAGAAAACAACAAAGAAGAAGTTAAAGAAGTTGTTCATCCTGATGTTTTAGCAGTAACAGCTTGTCCAACAGGTATTGCGCATACATTTATGGCAGCAAAGGCTTTAGAACAAGCAGGAGAAAAATTAAATATTTCTATTAAAGTAGAAACAAATGGTCAAGAGGGTGTTAAAAATCAATTAACACAAGATGATATTGATCATTGTAAATGTATTGTTGTGGCTGCTGATAAAAAAGTTGAAATGCAAAGATTTGAAGGAAAAAAAGTAATTCAAGTTCCTGTAAGAGATGGGATTTCAAAAGCTGAAGAACTTGTAAAAAAAGCAAGTAGTGGAGATGGTGAAATATATCATCATGATACAAAGAAAGAAAAACAAAATCTTGTACGTTTATTTTATAAACATTTAATGAATGGAATTTCTCATGCATTACCATTTTTAGTAGCAAGTGGTGTCTTATATGGAATTTTATATTTATTTAAAGATCAAGTATTATCTAATCAATTATTAACATTAGTAAGTTATGTTCAACAATTAATATCTATTATGATTATTCCAATTGTTGCAGCTTATATAGCTGATAGTATTGCTGATCGTCCAGCAATGGTTTCTGGTTTTGCTGGTGGATTAATTGTCTGTCAAGGTATTTCTATGACATCTATTTCTACAAGTTCAGCATCTTTACTTGCTGGAATTGTGGCTGGTTTTTTAGCTGGATTTGTTTCGTTAATTTTAAGAAAACTATTTGGATATCTACCTCAATGTTTAAAAGGAATTGAGGCTTCACTTTTCCATCCTATTTTATCAACAGTGATTGTTGCGGTTATTATGATTTATATTAATAGCTATTTATATGTAGGACACAGTTATATTTTACAATATATTTCTTTAGTTGAATCCCATGTATCAACTAAGATATTATTTGGCTTTATTTTAGGAATGATGATGGCTATTGATAATGGTGGACCTATAAATAAAACAGCTTATGTTTTTGGAATTGGAATGGTTATCAGTTATGATTATTATCCAATGGCTGCAGTAATGGCAGGAGGAATGATTCCGCCATTTGTAATTGCTTTAACTGCAACATTATCTAAAAATAGATTTTCTTCTAGAAAAGATGCTTTAATGAATTATGTTAATGGTATTTCCTTTATTTCAGAAGGAGCTATACCTTTTATCCAACAAGAATCTCAAGTCATTTTACCAGCATGTTGTTTAGCAGCTGGACTTGCAGGGGCTTTATCAATCTATTTTGGATGTTCTATTACTTCTCCTCATGGAGGTTTATTCTTAATATGGATGGTAAATAATCCACTATATTATTTAGCTTCAATTGTTTTATCAACAGTTGTAGGAACTTTACTTGTATTTGTTTTAACAAAATTAAAAAATAACAAAAAATAGAGTATAAATAAAAAAACTGTTTGAAATAATTAAATCAAACAGTTTTTTATATAAATGTTTATTTTTTATTTAATAACATGACACCTTGTGGTGGATTTTCATTAATTGCACCTACAATAGGATGAGGAACATACATTTCTTCAAGATAAGTAAGATCTTCATTTGTAAGTTTAAGATTTAATGCTTCAACAGCATCATCAATATAAGACATTTTAGTAGCACCAACAATTGGAGAAGCAACACCTCTTGCCCATTGCCAAGCAAGAGCAATTTGTGACATTTTACAATGATATTTTTTTGCTAATTCGTCAACTCTTTTAACAATTTCCATATCTTGTTTTTCCATTTGATCATATTTACCATGAACGACATGATCTGTTTGTCCTCTTAATGTATGTGAATCCCAAGTATTTCTTGCAAGATGTCCTCCTGCTAAAGGACTATAAGGCATTAAAGAAACATTCATTTGCTTACAAATAGGAATTAATTCTTTTTCATCTTCACGATAAAGCAAATTATAATGATTTTCCATTGTTGAAAATGGTGTCCAATGATTGTCTCTAGCAATAATTTGCATATTATGGAATTGGTAACCATACATTGCAGATGCTCCAATAGCACGAACTTTACCACACTTAACAAGTTCATGTAAAGCTTCCATAGTTTCTTCCATTGGTGTATCATAATCAAAACGATGAATAATATATAAATCTAAATAATCAGTTCCTAAACGTTTTAATGTTCCTTCAATTTCTCTAAAAATAGCTTCTTTAGATAATCTTCCTTCATTAAAATAAACCTTTGATGCAATAACGATATCTTCTCTTTTAACTCCTAAATTTTTAAAAGCTTTCCCCAAGTATTCTTCACTTGTTCCTTTAGAATAATTATTAGATGTATCAAAAAAGTTAATTCCTAGATCAAGAGCGTGTTTGACCATTTTTTCTGTTTGTTTTTCATCTAAAGTCCAATCATGTAAAGTTCCAGCTTCACCAAAACTCATACATCCTAAACATATCTTAGATACATTGATATCTGTATTTCCTAATGTTGTATATTCCATTTCTATCACCTCTATCTTTATTATAAAAATAATTAAATATTTGTCTAATACTTCAAAACTATCATCTATTATGCTTATAAGTTATATAAAATTTTTTTGTTTAGAAATGAAAGAAAATATATTTTATGATAAAATATATTTTCAAGGAAGAGTGAGTATAATGATTTTTAAATATGAACAAATATCTAAATTAAATGATACAGAACTTATTGTTTATAATTATATTATTAAAAATATGAATCAGGTTTTAAATATGAATATTAGAGAGTTTGCTTCAAAAAGTCATGTTTTTACGGCTACTATTACACGTTTTTGTCATAAATTGAATTATGATGGTTTTGTTGAATTTAAAACAAAATTTTATAACAGTCTTTTCATTGTCACAAAAGTTGTTACTTGTGACAATGAAATCTAAAAATATTTTTTATTTTATTATTTAATGTATATTAGCAGAGTGATATTCAATATCACAAGATATTTTTATATCTTCTTCCCAATGCTATATTAAAAAATAATTTTAATATAGTTTTCAAAGTATGGAGGTTCATATTGAATCTCTTTTTTTATTTCTCTGTTTATATGTTTAAAAGAAGTATAATGATTAATAGATAATATTAAGGAGAAGATTATGGAACGAATAGTAGAAATATGTTGTGGAAGTTATGAAGATGCTTTAACTGCATATCATGGAGGAGCAAAACGTATAGAGCTTAATAGTGCACTTCATTTGGGTGGTTTAACACCTACATTGGCTTCTTTAAAACTGACAAAAAAGAATACAGATTTAAAAGTCATTACAATGATTAGACCTAGAGGTGCAGGTTTTTGTTATAACGATATCGAATTTGAAGTAATGAAAGAAGATGCCCGTTATATGCTTGAAAATCAAGCTGATGGAATTGCTTTTGGATGTTTGAATCAAGATGGTACAATCAATGAAAAACAAACAAAAGAAATGATTGATATTATTAAAGAATATCAAGGAGAAGTTGTTTTTCATCGAGCTTTTGATTGTGTAGATAATTCTTATACTTCAATTGAATTACTTATTGATTTAGGGGTTGATCGTATTCTTACAAGTGGTTTAAAACCTAAAGCAATGGAAGGAAAAGCTTTAATTAAAGATTTACAAACAAAATATGGTAGTCAAATAGAAATACTTGCAGGAAGTGGTATGAATGCCAGCAACGCTAAAGAAATGATGGATGATACAGGAATTTATCAAGTACATAGTTCTTGTAAAGATTGGGTCAATGATCCAACAACTCAAACACATGAAGTTTCTTATGCATATGCACTCTCTCCTCATGAAAATGATTATGATGTAGTTTCAAAAGAGCTTGTTAAAAAAATTGTAGAAAGTATAAAATAGGTTTGTTATGAAAGTTAAAGATTATAGTTATGAAACATTTCCACGATATACATCCAATATAGATGGTGCTTTAGAACTTAAAGGAAATAAAGAAAATCTAAGATGTCGTATGAAAGATATAGAATATCAAGAAGGATGTATGATTCGTTTTTTATTTCCAAATACAATTTTAGATGAAAAGAGAAAATATCCATTAGTAATTCATGTACAAGGTTCTGGATGGTATAAACAAGATATGAATGATCATATTTTTGATTTTATGCCGATTGTCAAAGCAGGTTATGTGTATGCAATCATTGAATATCATGGTGCTCCTGAATATAAATATCCAACACAAGTAAATGATGTTATCAAAGCAATAGAATATTTAAAAGAAAACTATCAAAATTATCCTATTGATTTTAAACATGTATTTTTAAGTGGTGATTCTTCAGGAGGGCATATTGCGTTACTTGTAGCTCTACAAGAAAAATATAATTTTAAAGGTATCATTGATTTATATGGAGTCACAAATTTTATGACATTTAATAATTGGTATAGTAAATATGATTGGCATGAAGAAAGAAATGTGATTGATTTTTTAGGATCATTAGATAAAGAACTTTTAATGAAAGCTTCACCAATGACTTATTTAAAGGAAGATATGTCTTTACCACCATTTCTCATTCTTCATGGTGATAAAGATCATGTTGTACCAATTACTCAAAGTATTGAATTATATGAAAAACTTAAAGAATATCATTATGATGTCACTTTTGGTAGAGTTCATGATGCAGATCATGGAAGAAGTATTTTTTATAATGAAGATGTTTATCAAACAATTATTAACTTTTTAAATAAAAATAAGTAATATACACAGAATTTCCATATCTAATATATATAATAAAAGCGAGGTGATTAATTTGGAATTACATATTAAAGAATTTGAATATCAAAATATAATCAAACAACAATTTTATAAACAATTAGCTGTTTTATTTTTATATGTCTTGTTATTAGTTTTTGCAATAGAAAGTATTTTATATGGATTTGATTATGTATGGATTATTCTTTTTGTAGTTTCTATGGTAATTATAAATTTAAATTTTAGAAGAAAGAAAAAAGTATTAGGCTATGATTTAGTTTATATTGATGAAAATAATCGCTTTTTTTATAATAATATGTTTATAGAAATGAAGGATCTAGAAAATTATGTTCTTTCAAAAGATACAATAACTTTGAATTTTATAGATTATTCTATTGTGATAGAAAAAGATGAAAATCTCTATGATTATTTAAATCAATTTGTTGAAAATAAAAAACCAATTAATGGAAGAAAACAGAGATTATTTATTAGCTGTTTTGCACTTCTTTTTATATTTTTCTCATTAAGTTTAGGTAATCTTGTATTAGGTAGTATTTATAGTTATATAAATCATGTTGAAATGATTTCACTTTCAACAATTCTTATACCTATTATTCAAATAACAAGTATTATAATAGGAGTGGCTCTTATCTTTTTTGTAGCGAAGAAGTTTAAAAAAGGAATAGGTCTTTATGTAAATTTATTATTGATTGTACTTTATATTGCCTTACCTTTTGTTATGAGTAAAGATATTCATCGTTTAGATAATGACATGGCTTATACACGACAAAATCAAAAGCTTACACTTTATAGTCAGTATAAAAAAGGTTATGGAAAATTTGAAAGACAAATAACGAATGTTTCAAATAAGGCAGAAGTAGGAAATTATCAAAGTGTACTTTATATTTTAGAAAATCAAAAAATGAAAGTTATTTCTTTAGAAAATGAAACTAAAAATGATAAATTCCTTTCTAAAATCAATAACCAAATTTATGGAGGAACGTATATTTCAACACACTATACTTTGATTGTTGGCGATGGGAATGCTTATTTTGAAAAAAATAGTTCATCTGAAATAGTGAAATTGCATAGAATCAATAATCATATGCTTTATTTTAAATATAAAAAAGACTATTACTTTATTTATATTTTAGAAAAACAAAAAGATATTAAAGTCTATGAACTTTCTAATGATAGAGATTTAAAATTTTACTTTGCTCCAGATCCTTTTGAAATGTCTAACTCTCAAACAAATAATGAGGATACAAATGAAAGTGAGTCACAAAATCAAACAGAGGAAGCAAATCAAGAAACAACAGAACAAGAAAGTGATACTACTGGTTTAGAAAATGATCCAGAAAGAGTTTATTTTGAAAAAGTGTATGACCTTTTAATAGCACAAAATAAATTAGAAAATCCATGCTTTGATTATCATTATGATTCTAAAGGAAATCCTCATGCCACTGTAAGTACAAATGATGAGCGTACATTATTTCTTGTATTTAATAAATATAAAAATAATGATGAAGATTATGAAATTGTTTTAGAAAAAAATGAAGCAGGGTATACGACTCTTGTTGATTTTTATTTAGTGAATACAAAAACTTTGGAAGTCACAGATCAACAACGAGATTATTGGTAGGGTCAAGAATTATCTTGATCCGTTTTATTAATGTATATACAAAGTATCTTAACACCTCTTATTTTATAATAAAAATTATAAAGGATATTTTTATGGTTTATTAGCATTTATTATTAGTGTATTGTGTTTTAATTTTTATATATTGATTCTAATAACTTTATGTTTTTTTCTTTTTGATGAATGCTGTTATTGCTTGTGGTTTAATGGATCGTTTTCAAAAATAAATTATTATTTCTAAGCAATTATATTGCTTATCAGAAAGATTATTGAATGTTTCAGGAATCGAATATATTTTATTAAAAGAAAATCAATATATTGAAGAAAGTATTCAAATAAAAACAAATATTTCCTTGGAACTAAAAGAAGAAAGTAAAAATGTAATTTCCATTATAGAAATGAATCGAGTTTTAGGAAGTATTGAAATATTAAGTCATCAAGAACACATGAGAATTAAATGATTATGTTGTAAAACCATTTTATATGGGAGAACTTCTAGCAAGAATTAGAGTAGATAAAAGGTTATCTAAAAAAGATGAAGAAGAAATGAATTGTTATCAAAAAGATTATTTAGAAGTTGATTTTATTTCTAGAAAAGTATTAATTGATCAAGAAGAAATTCATTTAACACCAATTGAATTTAATCTTTTAAAGCTTCTAATTGAACATCGAGGTAAAGTATTAACCATAATTATATTCAAAAAGAAATTTGGGGTTATCAAGATTATTCTAATCAAAATGCATTAAGAGTATTTATGGCTACACTTCGTCGAAAAATAGAAAAAGATACGAATCATCCGCATTTCATTGTAACGGAAGTTGGAGTAGGTTATTATTTTAAAGATTAACAAGGGAAACCTTTTTTTTACACTTGTATTGACAAGTATTTATCATAGTGATATATTTTTATCAAGATTTTTGTTAGGGGACAAAAATCGAAGTAAGGATGAAGGAGGAAGATTTATGGACAAGATGGCAGATGTCCTAGGCCGTGTGGGGGCATGGTGTGGACAAAATAAATATTTATCTGCAATTAAAAATGCATTTCAAAACTTTATGCCACTTACAATTGCGGGGGCTGTAGGTGTTTTATGGTGCAATGTTTTGGTAAATGCAGACACAGGACTTGGAATGTTTTTTAAACCTATTATGGTTTTGAAATTTTTAAATCCAGCATTTCAAGCCATTAACTTTTGTACAATTAGTTGTATTACAGTAGGAATTACTTTAGGGATTGCTCAAGAAATAGGAGTTTGGAATATGTCAGCTGAAAAAGCAGGATATATCCCAGGACTTGTAGGACTTGCAGCATGGTTATCAGTAACGAATACGTCACATGTAGTTAAAGGCGCTAAAGAAGCTTTTACAGGAATCGCAAGTAATGAGTTAGGAGCAACTGGTTTATTTACAGGTATGATTATTGGAATCTTATCTGTTGAATTATTTTGTTTCTTTGAAAAACAAGATGCATTAAAAATTAAAATGCCAGATCAAGTACCACCTGGTGTTGCACGTGCATTTGAAGTTTTAATTCCAGCGACACTTACACTTATTGTAACATCATGCATTGGATCAGCTTGTTATAATTTAACAGGACTTTATTTAAACGATGTTATTAAAAATGGAATTCAAGGTCCACTTGGATCAATTGGTGCAACTATTCCTGGAGTAATTGTCATCTATTTGTTATTAGGATTATTTTGGTTAGTAGGAATTCATGGGGCTAATATGTTAGCTGCTGTTAAAGAATCTTTATTTACACCTTTAGCACTTGAAAACGTAGAAGCTTTTAGTAAAGGTCAAACACCTAAAAATGTTATTAATATGTATTTTTTACAAATGTGTGGGGAATTCAGTGGAGCAGGAGCAACATTAGGTCTTGTTATTGCAATATTAATTTTCTCAAAACGTGATGATAATAAAGCAATTGCTTCTTTATCATTAGTACCAGGGTTATTTAATATTAATGAAACTGTTATTTTTGGTATTCCACTTGTATTAAATCCAATTTTAGGTATTCCTTTTGTAATAACACCACTTATTAATATTGTAATCGGATATATACTTACTATTATTGGATTCTGTCCAGTAGCTTGTTTAACAGTTCCTTGGACAACACCACCAATTATCTTTGGTTTTCTAGCAACAGGAGCAAGTATTTTTGGTGCGATTACACAAGCTATCTTAATTGTAGTTTCTATTATTATTTATACACCTTTTCTTATTTCTTATGAAAAGTATCAAAATAAACAAGCTGCAAATATTTAAACAGGTAAATAATTGGAACAATGTTTCTATAAAAGGAACATTGTTCTTTTTTTATTTCCTAACTGTTAGGAAATACAACTAATGTTAAAAAAAAAAGATTACTGTTATAATAAAAATAAAAGGAGGAGAAAAGCTATGTTAAATAACCGACAAATACATGTGATTGATCTATTAAATGATAAACAATGGATTACAGGAAAAGAAATAGCACATATTTTAAATGTTACTGATCGTACAATTCGTAATGATATAGAACATATTAATCAATTTTATGATTGTTTGTTAATTAGTGCTGATAAAAGGAGAGGCTATCATATCGATCAAACACTTTTATCAAAACAAGATATTGAACCTAAAGAAATTATTCCGCAAACATCACATGAAAGATGTGTTTGGTTAATACAGGAATTATTGTTTAAAGAAAGTGAAATTAACTTAATTCAATTACAAGATCGAGTTTTTATTAGTGGGTATTCAATAGATAATGATTTAAAGAAAATTCGAAGAATGATTAGTAGTTATTCAAATTTAAAAATTGTTCGTAATAAAAATACAATTTATTTAACAGGAGACGAGGCAGATAAAAGAAAACTCTATAAAGATTTGTTGACAGAAGAAACTAAAGGAAATTTTATGAATTTAAATTCTATTGCTGATTTATGGGAAAATTTTGATTTATTAGAAATTAAGGACATATTAGAGGAAGTTTGTGATAGCAATGATTACTATATTAGAGATGCAAGTTTTCCTATGATCATGATTCATGCTGGGGTCTCCATAGAAAGAATTATTAATCATAATTATGTTGAGGATAAAATTTATAATGAGAATTTAAAAGAAAGCTTAGAATATAAGGTGGCAAAAGACTTTTTTTCAAAAGTTTCTCAAGTAATACATATACCAGTTATTGAAGATGAAGTTGTTTTGTTTTCGTATCTTCTTTTAGGTAAAAGTGGGAAGTTTTATAATAGAAACAATGAAGAAAGTGCAAATTTAAAATATATTGTTCAAACAATAATAGATAAAATGAAAGAACATTTTGGAATTGACTTTTCAAATGATTATGATTTAAAACTCGGACTCATTACACATTTACAATCTTTATTAGAAAGACAAAAGAATAATGTTAAAGTGACAAATCTTTATTTAAAAGAAATCAAAAGAAAATATCCTTTAGTCTTTGAAATGGCTGTTCATTCTGGAGAGGTTATTACAGAATGTACGGAATATTTTATTAATGAAAATGAACTGGCTTTTCTTGCCTTACATTTTGGGGCAGCTTATGAAAGAAGTCAAAATATTTATCGACATCGAGGAATTATGATTATTCCACATAATCAAATGTTATCAAAACCTTGTGTTGAAAGACTTAAAAGCAGATTTGGTGAAAGATTGGAAATTATTGGAATTTTTCATTTTTTTGAAGAATTAAAAATAAAACCATGTCAACCTGATTTTATCTTAACAACGGTTCCCTTAAAACATCAACTTGATATTCCAACATGTCAAATCACTTTGTTTGTTAATAATGAAGATGAAAGTAAAGTCTTTCAACTTCTTAATGAATTAGATAAAAAACTCTATCATGATGATGTCGTAAATATGTTAAAAACACTTATAAAGAAGAATTTATTTCATATCCACCAAACATTTGAAAGCTCTACAGAAATCTTAAATTATTTATGTGATGAACTCATAGAAAATGATTTTGCGACTCAAGAATATAAAGAAGATGTTTTTAAAAGAGAGGAAGTTTCAGCAACTTCTTTTATGTATGGCTTTGCTGTTCCCCATTCGATAGAAGTTTCTACTAAAAAATCATGTATATCGGTATTGATCTTAGATAAAAGTGTTAAATGGGGAGAATTTGATGTGAAATTTGTGATTCTTTTAGGAATTAGAGATACAGATAATCATTTATTAAAAATCTTTTTTGATTGGTTATCAAACATTGTGGTCAATCCAAAGAAATTTGAAAGATTGTTGGAAGTAGATGATTATGAAGAATTCATGAAAGAAATTATTGTTTAGGAGATTATTATGGCAAAAAGATATAAATATGAAAATGCTTCGTTGACAAGGAGAATTATGAGTTATTTTATTGATTGGTATTTAGGTGCACTTTGTACAGCTTTTCCTATTGCGATTGTTTCACAAAAATTATATGGAACGATGTTGAAACAAAATATAATGAAAATTCAACAACCTTATGGATTTATAGCAGGAATTATTGGAATACTATGTGCTTTATTTTATTACATTTATGTTCCTTGTTTTATTTATAAAGGACAAACATTAGGAAAATATTTGTGCAAAATTAAAATTGTACAAGTTGATTTACAAGAAGTTTCTTGTAAATCAATGATACTAAGACAAGGATTAGGAATGATTGTTGTTGAAGGGATTTTAGTAAGTGCGAGTAGTTTATGGCACCAGTTGGTTTCTTTATGTATACATATCAATATTGTTTCAATCATGATGTATGCGGGTTTTGTCATTGGAGGAATAAGTGCATTGATGGTTGTTTTTACAAAAGAACATCGTGCTTTGCATGACTATATAGGGAAGACAAAGGTTGTGGGTGTTTGATTTCCTATAACTAGGAAAAAGATATAGCGACCTATGAAGAAAATAAAATTTATAATAGGTATTGTAAAGATATTGGAGGAGAATGAATGGATAATTTAGAATTGGTTTGTTTTCAAATTATTTCTGCGGTAGGAATTGCGAAATCTTCTTACATTGAAGCAATGAAACTTGCAGAAAAAGAAGAATTTGATTTAGCTAAAGCAAAAATTAAAGAGGGTGATCAAGAATTTGTGAAAGGACATGAAGCTCATGCAGGTTTAATTCAAAAAGAAGCAAGTGGTCATAAAGTGATACCAAGCATTTTGTTGATGCATGCTGAAGATCAATTAATGTCTGCGGAAACAATTAAAATGATGGCTCTTGAAATTATAAAGTTGAACCAACGTCTTTATGCGTTAGAAAAATAAGGAAAGGAGAAGGGAAAATGAAAAAAATTTATTTATTTTGCAGTGCTGGAATGTCAACAAGTATGTTAGCAAGCAATATGCAAAGTGTTGCTGATGCCCATAATTTGCCTATTAAAGTTGCGGCTTTTTCTCATAATAAGTTAGAAGAAATTATTGAAGAAGACACACCAGATTGTATTTTACTTGGACCACAAGTGAAATATATGTATGATGAAACTGTTGAACAATTTGGTGATGCAGGCATTCCTATTGCGGTCATTGATCAAGGTGATTATGGGATGATGAATGGTGAAAGAGTGTTAAAAACAGCAATTAAATTGATTAAATCAAATAAAAAATAGAAAGAGGACAAGTCTTATGATGAAAAAACTTGAAAAAATATTAATGCCTCTTGCAGAGGCAATTGGAAGAAACAAGTATCTTATGTCTATTCGTGATGGTTTTCTTGTTTCAACACCTTTATTAATTGGTGGTTCTATTTTCTTATTAATAGCAAACTTTCCAATTCAAAGTTGGATTAATTTTTTAGAATCAACCGTGATTAATTCTTCTACAGGGCAAACGCTTGCTAATTTTATATCTAAACCGGCAAGTGCTTCCTTTGATATTATGGCTATTTTTGCAGTTATCGGTATTGCTTATTCATTTGCAGGGAAAATGAATACAAATAAGATTTTTGCAGCAGCAGTTGCTATTGTTTCGTGGTTTTTAGTGATGCCTTATACCGTAAGTGGTAGTGTTGAAGTGTCAGGAAAAGCCGTAGATGTGAGTTTAAGTGGTATTCCTTTGGGTTGGGTAGGATCAAAAGGAATCTTTGTAGGAATTATCTGTGCTTTTTTATCGGTACATATTTATACATATGTTGAACGTAAAGGATGGACAATTAAAATGCCTGCGGGAGTTCCACCAACAGTTGAAGAATCGTTTGCTGCTTTAATTCCAGCAGCAATGGTAATGATTGTATTTTTTGCCATTAATTTATTCTTTGGTTTTTTAGGAACAAATGTTTTCCAAATTATTTTTGAATTTTTACAAACACCATTAATGAATTTAGGAGATACTTTAGGTGCTATGGTTGTAGCTTATATCTTCTTGCATTTATTCTGGTTCTTTGGAGTAAATGGTGGATCTGTTGTAGGAGCAGTATTTAACCCAATTTTACAAACATTATCAGCAGGAAATATTGCAGGTGAACATCACATTATTTGTCAACAATTTCAAGATTTATTTGCAACTTTTGGAGGAGCAGGATCTACTTTATCATTAGTTATTGCGATGCTTTTATTCTGTAAATCTAAACGTATTACAAATTTAGGTAAATTATCTCTTGTTCCAGGAATCTTTGGAATTAATGAACCTATTGTTTTTGGATTACCAATTGTCTTAAATCCAACACTATTAATTCCATTTATCTTAGTTCCAACAATTAATATTGTTATTTCTTATTTTGCAATGGCTATGAATTTAGTACCAATTTGTTCTGGAATCAATATTCCTTGGACAACACCAATTGTTATTTCTGGTTTTTTAGCAACAAATTGGGCAGGAGCAGTATTACAAGTTTTATTATTAATTTTAGGTGTTTTCATCTATATGCCATTTATTAAAATGATGGATAAGCAATATTTAGAAGAAGAAGCAAATGCTGTTGAGGAAGAAGAGGAAGATGATATTTCTTTAGACGACCTTTCATTTGATGATTTATAGGAGATAAAATTTATGAAAATAATCATGATTTATGATCAAATTCAATCAGGTGCTGGCATTAAAGATGATCACGATATCCCTTTAGGTGCAAAAAAAGAAGCGGTTGGTCCAGCCATTATGATGGAACCCTTTTTAAAGAAAATTGATGGGAAAGTAGTGGCTTGTCTTTACTGTGGAGATGGAACTTATCAAAAAAATCCTGATGAAGTGAGTCGCAAATTGTGTGCAATGATCAATAAATTAAAACCAGATGTTGTGATGTGTGGACCTTGTTTTAACTATTTAGGATATGGTCAAATGGCAGCAAGAGTTGCTTATGATATTCATCAAACGACGTCAGCAAAAGTACTTGCAGCTATGTCTGAAGATAATCAAGAAACTATTGATCGATACAAAGATAAAGTATGTATTGTTAAAACACCAAAAAAAGGTGGAATTGGTTTAAATGAATCTTTAGAAGGAATGTGTCTTTTAGCAAAGGCTCTTTATCAAAATAAAGAAATTGAAAAAATAAAAGAAATGTATTGTTTTTAGGATGCTTTAGAGCATCCTTTCTACTAGGAGGAAAGAAAATGTGGGGAATAATAGCAACATGGCGTATGGCCTATGAAGGAGTTAGTGAAGCAAGTTCTCTCTTGCAAAAAGAAGGAAATGCTGGAGATGCTATCGAAACAGCAATTAAATCTGTAGAAGATTTTCCTTATTATAAATCTGTTGGTTATGGTGGACTTCCTAATGAAGAAATGGAAGTAGAGTTAGATGCCGCCTATATGGATGGAGATACGTTGAGTATTGGTGCGGTGGCAGCAATCAAAGATTTTGCAAATCCTGTATCTATTGCAAGACGCCTTTCTAAGGAAAATGTGAATAATATTTTAGTGGGAGAAGGAGCTGAAAAATTTGCGCATAAAGAAGGATTTGAACGTAAAAATATGCTTACTGATCGTGCAAAGATTCACTTTAAAAATCGTGTAAAAGAAGTACGTGAACAAGAAATTAAACCTTATGCAGGACATGATACGGTGGGTATGGTTTGTCTTGATCAAAATGGCAAGATGACTTCAGCAACCTCAACAAGTGGCTTATTCATGAAGAAAAAAGGACGTGTTGGAGATTCACCGATTGCTGGTTCTGGATTTTATGTTGATTCAAAAATAGGTGGTGCTTCAGCAACAGGTTTAGGGGAAGACTTAATGAAAGGCTGCATTTCTTATGAAATTGTTCGTTTAATGAAAGAAGGAATGCATCCTCAAGAAGCCTGTGAAAAAGCAGTTAATCAACTCGATCAACGTTTAAAAGAAAGAAGAGGAAATGCTGGAGATCTTTCTTTAATTGCGATGAATAATAAAGGTGAATGGGGTGTTGCTACAAATATTGAAGGCTTTTCATTTGTGGTAGCTACAGAAAATGAAGAACCTATCGTTTATTTAACAAAAAATAAAGAGGGAAAATGCATCCATGAAGTTGCAAGTCAAGAATGGCTTGACAATTATATGAAAACAAGAATGGCACCTTTAGAGGAAAAATAGTATGGAAGAAGAAATTATAAAAAAAATAGATCTTCTTTCTTCAAAAATGATCGACGATATTAAAACACTTGTAAAAATGCCAAGTATTGAAGGTCCTTTTCAACAAGATGCTCCTTTTGGCAAAGATATTGCCTTGACTCTTGATAAGACTTTAGAAATGGCACAATCTTTAGGCTTTGAAACAAAAAATCTCAATCATTATATTGGTTATGCCCAATATGGCAAAGGTGAAGATTATATTGGAATTATTGGGCATTTAGATGTTGTACCAACGGGTTTAGGATGGAAACATCCTCCTTTTAGCGCTTATGAAGAAAAGGGGGTTATTTACTCCAGAGGAATATTGGATAATAAAGGTCCTATTATGACATGCCTCTATGCGCTTTATGCACTTAAAGAATTAAACATCAAACTTCATAAACCTGTTAGAATTATTTTTGGTTGTGATGAAGAAACGGGTTTTAAAGATTTAGAATATTATTTAGAACATGAAAAACCACCCGTTATGGGATGGACACCTGATTGTAAATATCCTGTTGTTTATGGAGAAAGAGGAAGAGCTGTTATTGAAATAAGTGCAGATAAGAGTCGTATTGTTGAATTTTTTTCCTTGATCAACAATTATTTCTTAAATGCGAAGACAAATGCGGATAAATTAGGTTTGGATTTTAAAGATGAAGAATTTGGTATGAATGAAATGCGTAACTATCTTTTAAAATACGAAGAAAATAGAATTATTTTTTCAGTGACATTTTCTTATCCAGCAAGCATGACATTAGAGATAATCGTGCAAACAATCAAAGAAAAAGCAAAGGGAATGGAAGTTACTTGTGTTCAACATTATTTTCCTGTAAAATTTAAAAAAGATTGTCCAATGGTTACATCATTATCTAAAGCTTATGAAAAAATAACGCATTTAGATGGAACACCTGTTACGACAACAGGAGGAACATATGCTAAATTAATGCCTAACATTGTTCCTTTTGGACCAAGCCTTCCAGGTCAAAAAGGTATTGGACATCAACCAAATGAATGGATGAAAAGAGAAGATTTAATAATGAATGCAAAAATATATGCTTTAGGAATTTATTATTTAGGAATGTTATAGGAGATTATATGGAAAAAATAATAGAAATATGTTGTGGAAGTTATGAAGATGCGTTAAATGCTTATCATGGAGGTGCAAAACGTATTGAATTGAATAGTGCTTTGTATTTAGGTGGTTTAACACCTTCACTTGCTTCTTTAAAGCTTACTAAAAAGAATACGGATTTAAAAGTTATTACTATGGTAAGGCCAAGAGGTGCAGGATTTTGTTATAATGAAATAGAATTCGAAGTGATGAAAGAAGATGCACGCTGTTTATTAGAAAATGGGGCAGATGGTATAGCTTTTGGTTGTTTAAACAAGGATGGTTCTCTTTGTTTAAAACAAATGAAAGAAATGATTGAACTTATTAAATCTTATCAAGGAGAAGTCGTTTTTCACCGCGCTTTTGATTGTGTCAAGAATCCTTATTCTTCTATCGAAGTACTCATTGAATTAGGTGTAGATCGTATTCTTACGAGTGGTTTAAAACCAAAGGCAATGGAGGGGAAAAAATTGATTAAGGATTTACAAAAAAAGTATGGAAATCAGATTGAGCTTCTTGCAGGAAGTGGTATTAATGCAAGTAATGCTAAAGAAATGATGGATGCTACTGGAATCTATCAAGTACATAGTTCTTGTAAAGATTGGGTCAATGACCCAACAACACAAACCAATGAAGTTTCTTATAGCTATGCTTCTTATCCTCATGAAAATGATTATGATGTTGTTTCAATGGAACTTGTTGAAAAAATTATGAAAAGTATATGATCAAAAAACTTAATAAAAATAAAAAAGCAAGAACATTTATGACACTTTTTTGTGTTGTTCTTGCTTCAATGAGTCAAGCCTATATTATACAGGTCTTTATTCAACCAGCTAACTTATTATCTAGTGGATTTACAGGAGTAGCAATATTAATTGAAAAGATTACATCAACCTATTTTCATTTTTCATTTTCTACATCTTTAGGGATGATTGTCTTAAATGTTCCTGTAGCTATTTTATGTTATAAAAGTATTAGTCCAAGATTTACATTTTTTTCTTTATTAGAAGTTTTTCTAGCAAGTTTCTTTTTAAGAACTTGTCAATTTCAACCACTCTTTGATGATATTTTATTAAATATTACTTTTGGTGGCTTTGCTTATGGATTGATGACGGTTCTTGTTCTTAGAGGAAATGCTTCAACAGGAGGAACAGATTTTGTAGCTTTATATATTTCTAATAAAAAAGGAAAATCTATTTGGAGTTATGTTTTTATTTTTAATTCAATTATACTATTGATTTTTGGATTTATGTTTGGTTGGATCCATGCAGGATATTCTATTTTATTTCAATTTATTTCTACTAGAACAATAGATTCATTTTACCATCGTTATGAACGGGTAACTTTACAAATAACGACCAAAAAAGCACAAGAGGTGATGGATAAATATATTAAAAATTATCGACATGGAATTTCATGTGTTGAAGCAATTGGAGGATATAGTCATGAAAAGATGTATTTATTACATACGGTTGTTTCGAGTTATGAGATTTTAGATATTGTAGAGTTAATGAAAACAGTAGATCCGCATATTATTGTTAATGTTATAAAAACTGAAAATTTTTATGGGGGATTTTATCAACAACCTATAGAATAAAAATTGATTTTTATTTTTTTTACTAGGAATTATATAGGTGTATTTTTAATTTTTATAAAGTGTAGCGTAAAACTCACCGCATACTAGATACATAGAGAAAATCTCTCAATCTAACGAAGAAATTGTATATGTACATTACTGTAAAGTAATAGGTAAACCATCCATTTAGAAAGACTACAAGTCAATTAAAGAACTATGCCATATAGCAAAAAATCAATATATAATGTTCGACAGTATTACCTTACCGAGGGTAAATTTTTAAAGTATGAAAAGAACTATACGTTTCTTAAAAGCGGTCCTAATTACAAAATGTTACCATAAAGCTCCCAGTTTCAGATGTGGAGGGATAAGACAATTTTTTTTGAGTTTTATATATCGTTGTTAAATTGTAGATTCAACGCACCACTCAACTGCAAATTATATTAACCATTAATTCATTGTTTTCTATTAATGACCGCATATTATTAAATCTTTTCAATCTAATCAGAAACTGGCTGATTGAAAAGAAACAGTATTAGAGGGGTAGGATACTTTAATAGGCTGTTTCTTTTCTTTTTCCTTTCATAATATTCATAATTAAATAAATATTACAAATACAAAATAAAAAAACAGGTGGAGATTTCGTGATTCATGACGGCATGATGTTCTATCTGTTTATTATTTTATTTTGTTTTTAGATGTATTCAGTTTGTGGTTTAACATCTAGGAAGGGTGATGGCATACCCTTATCTTACATTACGACCTATCAGAAATGAACTGGTCAGTCAACAATGTTAGCAGATAGTAAGAATCTCCTACTTTTAGACATGAGAGTGTCAATAATAATATGTTGAACGGCACTTTAATTAGTAGTTAATTATACAAATATAATCAAATTAAAT
>CAVESC010000016.1:0-34761 GCA_963618275.1 Bacteroidaceae bacterium | reverse complement strand
ATTTAATTTGATTATATTTGTATAATTAACTACTAATTAAAGTGCCGTTCAACACCTAATGTCTTTGTAGCCCTCAAAACTCTAAAACCGCATCCACTAATAGGTTTTCTACTATTTGTTATTTTTTTCAAACTTTGATCAATATCACCAGCTAATACCTTTCCTTGTTCACTTCTATAATAATAAAAAACCTGTGAACCCCAAGCACTTTTATTACCTGAAGCATTTTGATGGATACTTAATAAATAATCACCCTTAAAACTATCTATCTTTTTTACTCTTAAATACATATCATCCTGTTTAGAATAATGATGATTTCTTTTTGTCATATCATAATCTCCATCTCTTGTTAAATATACCTTTGCTCCATAGTTTTCCAATTCTTTTTTTAATTTCAAAGAAATCTCTAAATTAATACGATCTTCAAAATAACCATATTCAATTGCTCCATTATCAAATCCTCCATGTCCTGCATCGATTACCACTTTTACATTTTCCAATGGTTTTTCACTTGCATAAACAGGTATTTCATAACTACAAAGACACATTATGATTAAAAAGACTACTACTTTTTTCATAACATCACCCCTGTATTATATGAAATAAAAAAGATATCATGTGATATCTCCATTATTTTTGATTTAAATATTTTTTTATCATGTCTAATTCTTCTATATAGATACAATGATTAATTTTATTTTCTTTGACTGCTTGATAACATATTTCAAAATCTAACCATTTAACTTCACTTACTTCATGATCTACAAATGTAAAATCTTTTTCTTCTAAATCTTTCCATAAAACAAATATTTTACTTATTTGATTATCTTTAAATAAATGTCCATGAAAAACCTCTTCAAAATGAAATCTTCGATTACCACAATCAATTAATTCATTTTCATTTACAACAATCCCTAATTCTTCCTTCAGTTCTCTTACAGCTGATTGTCCATAGTCATCTCCTGCAGGAATATGTCCCGCACTTGAAATATCATAACATCCTGGAAAAGAATCTTTTTGATCACTTCTTTTTTGTAACAATATTTGTATTTTATTTTCTTTTTCCCTTAAAATCCATACATGCGCTGTACGATGTAAAATACCTTGTTGATGCGCTATTTCTCTTTCTATTGTCTTTCCTGTTGGATTTCCTAATTCATCACATATATCCAAAATTTCCATTCTATCATCTCCATTAAAATCATATTATCATCTTTCTTTACATTATAAAACGAGATGTTTAAAATAGATACGAAAAGAGGTAGAATAAATGAATAAATGTTGGTGCGGAAGTGGCTTAGACTATGAAGTCTGTCACCGTGAATTTGACAAAAAAATTAATTATTACAAAAAAAGAGGGGTTATGACCCCTCCAAGATCAATGATTAAAAATCAACAACAAATCGAAGGAATCAAAAAAGCCGCTGTTGTTAATAATGGATTATTGGATCATATTGAAAAGAATATAAAAATTGGAATGTCAACTGAAGATATTGATGTTCTTACAAGAGAATATTTAAAAGAACATCATGCTCATTCTGCTGACTTAAACTATGAAGGATATCCTAAAAGCATTTGTACATCTATTAACGATGTTGTTTGTCATGGAATCCCATCTCCTAATGTTATTTTAAAAGATGGTGATATTATCAATGTTGATGCTACAAGTGAATTAAATGGTTATTACGCAGATGCTTCTCGTATGTTTATGATGGGAAATGTTTCAGATGAAGCTAAAAGACTTGTTAAAATCACAAAAGAAGCTATGTATGAAGGAATGAAAGCCATCAAACCTTGGAAAAGTCATATTGGAGATATTGGTAAAGCTATTCAAAGATATGCTCATATTAATGGATATAGTGTTGTTGAAGAATTCTGTGGTCATGGAATTGGAATGACAATGCACGAAGATCCATATGTCTTCCATTTTAAAACAAAAGAAGATACTGTTTTAATTGTTCCAGGAATGGTTTTTACAATTGAACCTATGCTTAATCAAGGAACAAGACATGTTCATTTAAATTACAATGATGATTGGACAGTTTATACAGATGATGGAAAACTTTCTGCTCAATGGGAACATACTTTCCTTGTTACAGAAGATGGTGTTGAAATTATTTCAAAATAAAAAAGTCAGTTCTCTGACTTTTTATTATACCGTTTTTTCAATATATAAATGATTTTTTAATAAACTTTTTTCATAAACAAGATGTTGATAACAATCCTCACATAAATAATGAGTTACAACATCATATCGATTTCTATCAATACGAATTCGATGATCTTGATGAAGTTTTCTTAAACAATTTCCACAATAACAATCAATAATACAGGCAATTGCTTCATCTTCATTTCCATCACACCAATAAACACCATTTCTACAAGCAATAATAATTTTCTTACAAGCATTTAAGCTTATTTCTTCATTTTCAAACATTTCAATTGTTTTTTCAACAACAGAATTCATACCTAATCCAATACGATGACAACTCATTTTAACAACCCCTTTCTAGGGTCATTGTAACATCTCATTTTTGTTATTTCATTAGACAGATAGTCCAAAAAACTGTAGTTCAAAACGAACTACAGTTCTCTATTATAAATCACAAATACCTTTACCTTGACCATAAACATCATACCAGTCACTGTTAAAATCATTCACTGCTTTTTCAATACTTGGATTCGCAAATATTTGTTTTAAGACCTCTACTGGTGCTGTGATTGCTTGACTTCCATAATTGAAGGCATCTCTTACTTGTTGTACCCCTTTAAAGCTTGCTGCTAATATCTTACATTCATATCCGTCTTGTACAATTCTATTGGATAATTCATTGATTAGTTCCATTGGATCATTTCCTAGATTTCCTATTCTATTGACATATGGAGCAATATAATCTGCTCCTGCTGCTAAGGCCATATAAGCTTGCATTAAATCATAAACGGCTGTTGCTGTTACATTGACTCCTTCTGCCTTTAGTTTTTTGATTGCTTTGATTCCTTCATAAGATACGGGTACTTTGATATAGACTTGATCATCGATTTCTTCTAGAATTCGATGAGCTTCTTTAACGATTTCATCACATTCTTTTGAAATCACTTGGATATGAAGACTTCTTTCTTTTCCAATGATTTCTCTGACTTCTTTCATATGTTTAAAGAAGTCTTTTGGACTTGTTTTCTTTACAATTGAAGGATTGCTTGTCACTCCTACAATTGGCATATATTCTACTGCTTCTTTTATATCTTCTAAGTTTACTGTATCAATTATAAATTCCATTTTTCTTTTCTCCTTATAATGTTTGTTCAGTTCTTCCAATAATATCATCTTGTGTTGCTTTTGATAACACATTAAAGAATGCAGAATATCCAGCAACACGAACAATTAAATCTTTATGTTTTTCAGGATGTGCTTGAGCATCTAATAATGTTTCTTTAGAAACAACATTGTATTGAACATGATATCCTTTTAAACGATTGAAGAATGTTTTTATCAACATTTCAATCTTTTCTTTATTTTCTTCTTTTGCTAATAATTGAGGTGTTACTTTTTGATTTAATAAGACCCCACCGGTAATTTCATGTGTTGGTAATTTAGAAACAGACTTAAAGACAGCTGTTGGTCCTTTTTTATCCATGGCATGAGCTGGTGAACATCCTTCAGCAAGAGGCGTATGCGCTTTTCTTCCATCAGGAGTAGCCATTGTCCCATAACCTTGTCCAACATTGGCCGAAATACTTGAAGTACCAGCATAACGGATACCACCAATTGGTCCTCTTCCATAACGTGTATTTGGATATTTTTTCATTTCGTCGATATAGATATTATAAACATCAACAACTAATTGATCGACTTCATCAATATCATTACCATATTTAGGTGCATCATTGATCAACATTTCTTGAATTCTTTGGCTTTCTTCACTTGTATAATCATCTAAGATTGCATTCCATAATTGTTCAGGAGTGATTTTCTTTTCTTCAAAGACAAGTTTTTTGATTGCTGCCAAACTATCTGCCATATTTGCAATTCCTACTTGTAAACCAGAAATAAAGTCATATACAGCACCACCTTCTTTAATTGTTTTTCCTCGACCAATACAATCTTCTGTTAAGGCAGAGCATAAAACATCTGGGACATCTCTTTCAAGAGCTAAATCGATGGCATTTTCAACAATGACAGACATACGAGTTAAATGACGCATACCTTTTTCAATCGCTTTGAAAAGTTCATCATAAGATGTCATATCTTTAAAATATCCACTACCTTCAAAGAAACGTTTCCCCGAAGTCATATCCACCCCATCATTCATTGCCATTAATAAAATACGTGGGAAGTTCATATAAGACATTCCAGTACAACGATATCCCCATTTACCAGGAACAGCTGTTTCAACACAACCAATTGCTGAATAATTATACGCATCTTCTTCTTTAACACCTTT
Source organism: Bacteroidaceae bacterium (assembly GCA_963618275.1). Taxonomy (GTDB): domain Bacteria; phylum Bacillota_I; class Bacilli_A; order Erysipelotrichales; family Coprobacillaceae; genus Faecalibacillus. The sequence goes on along the minus strand of CAVESC010000016.1, from coordinate 30,319 downwards.
TTCAATAAAGGATGGAATAATGATTTCATCATTATTGAAAGCTGGCATTCCTGTTCCAAGTTTCATAACTTCAATGGCTTCATCTAAGAAAGCTTTTGGCATATTTTTATGATAACGCACTGTTAAGTTTGGTTGTGGTAAACGAGTTTGAGCAACAGATTTTAAAACGAGATAAGAAAGTTCATTTGTCGCATCTTTTTTATCAGGTGTTTGTCCTCCAATAGTGACATTTTGATACATTGGACTACCTGCACTTGAAAAAGTATGTGCTTGTGAACGGACTTTATTAATTGTAAGAGTTTTGATCCATAAGTTATCTAATAATTCTACGGCTTGTTCTTCTGTGATTTTATTTAAATCTTTATCATGTTTATAATAAGGATAAATGTATTGATCAAAACGACCATAAGATAAAGAATGTCCATTCGATTCAATTTGTAAAATCAATTGAATAAACCATGTTGATTGAATTGCTTCATAGAAAGTTTCAGCTTTTTCATAAGGAACTTTCTTACAAACACAAGCAATTTCTTCTAATTCTTCTTTTCGTTTTCCTTCAGCATTTTTAGCAAGTTCTAAAGCAAGATTACTATATCTACATGCAAATGTTTTAACTGCATCAATGACAATTAAAACAGCTTTATAAAATTGATATTTATCAATATTTTCAGGAATACATAAATCAAGTTTTTCTTTTAAATCTTTAACACGATCTTCATATCCTTTTAAACCTTTTTGTAAAACTTGTTGATAATCTACCGCTAAATGCGCATCTCCAGAATTAAGTTTTCCTTCCATTCCAAAGAAACCTGTTTCCATATAAACACTCACTTCATTTGGAAGTAAAGCGCCACCTTTACTTCTTAAATTATTATTTTCCCAAAATGGTGCAATTGATCTTAATTCTTCTTTTGTTTCTTCTGTAATATAGAAAACATCCCCATCTCTTTTTTCAAATAAATCAAGTTCATTCATCACAAATTCCATTGTATACTCTGGAAAGATGGGTGCATCTCTATTTGAAGAAGCTTGATTTCCTACAATCAAAGTATCCTCTTCAATATAAATAGGCATCTTTTCTAAGATGTTTTTTAACATATACGCTCTTTTCATTACAGGAGGTTCATTTAAATGTTCCTTATAAGCCTCTGTCGCAAGTAATGCTCTTTTTGCACAGATATAAGGCTTTTTATCTAAGACTTCTTCTCTAAAATGATTCATTCTTGGTGTAAGTTCACCAAAGTGTTCGCTGTTCTTCATTTTCCTCTCCTCAACTTTCATTCGTAAGTTTTTATTCTTTCTTTTGCAACTAAATTATATAATAAGCAAAAAATAAGTCAATATTATTTTCATAAATAAACAATTTTAGTTTCATTTGAAACTCATAAAAAGATATGTTAGGATATTAGCGAGGAGAAAAACTATGGAAAAAGGATTAATATTTAATATACAAAAATTTAGTATTCATGATGGTCCAGGTATTCGTACGACTGTTTTCTTTAAAGGTTGTCCTTTAAAATGTAAATGGTGTTCAAATCCTGAATCCCAATTACATAAGCTACAAATACTCTATGACTTTGAAAAATGTATTCATTGTAAAAAATGTTTGATCAATTGCCCAAAACAAGCAATTACTGAAAAAGAAAACCATATGATCTTTAATCACGATAAATGTATTGGTTGTCTACAATGTGTCAATCATTGTCCAACTAAAGCATTAAGTCATGAAGGCGATTATAAAGAGATTCAAGAAATTGTGGATGTTTGCATGCAGGATATTGATTTTTATGAAGAATCAAATGGCGGAGTAACTATTTCTGGTGGTGAAGGAATGGCACAACCCGAATTTCTAGAGAAACTTGTTTTAGCCCTTAAAGAAAAGAATTTACATGTTGCTATTGAAACAACAGGATATATTCAAAAAGAAACATTTCAAAAACTTGCCCCTTTATTTGATTTATTACTTTTTGATGTAAAACATTATGATCGTCTTCAACATTTTGAAGGTACAGGAGTTTATAATGATTTAATTGTTGAAAATCTCCAACGGGCCATCTCACATCAACTTAATGTTTTACCACGTATCCCAGTAATTCCTGATTTTAATGATTCTTTAGAAGATGCTAAAGGAATAAGTGAATTATTAAAAGCATCAAATATTCAAAAAGTACAACTACTTCCTTTTCATCAATTTGGTGAAAAGAAATATGATTTATTAAACAAAGAATATTCTTTAAAAACTTATCAAGCTTATCATGAAGAAGATTTAAAGGATTACCAACAAATCTTTTTAGATAAAGGCATTGATTGTTTCTTTTAAGTATTTAAAAAGCTATCAACGACGATAGCTTTTATTATTTTTGTACTTAATACTTGTATCATATAAAATATTTAATACAAACTGTGAATTATTGAAAATACTTTTATCTTTAGTATGCTTTTTCACATTTAAAATATCTTTTCTTTCTAAATCTTTCATATACTCTCTCCTGTTTTAGAAATAGTCATTCTTTATTAAAAAGTATATTAAAATTTATTTAAAATATTTGTCATTATTTATTTCAAAATTCCACCCTGTATAAATCCTTCATAAATTTTATGTGTTTGATAATATATTTCTTCAACACCCTGAAAAAAATCAATTTGTCCTTTAACACGTAATAAATAAAGATATTCACCTTTTTGATAGAATAAAGGCCCTCTAAAAGGCAATTCTTCTTCAACTTGCAATAAAGCTTCTTTTAAAAAATCACCATTAAAATTTTTCCCTACAACCCTTCCATAATAATTCATTGACCAACATGGTTTTCCATCTTTATAAACGATTTCTTGTCCACTAAAATTTTCCGCACCAAAGAAAGAATCAAAATATGTGTAATTATTTTCTTGATATGAATAATCATGTGACTCTTTTCTTAAAGAATCGATTTTATTTGTTTTATTTGCATACGTTGCCTTTTTGGCTTTTACAAGAAAGCGTGCAAGTTCACTTATTTCAACTTTTTGAGTTTCTAATGTTAAACAATCATCTTCTTTAACTAAATAATCTATTGAAACACTAAAAAGATTTGAAAGTTTTATTAAACACTCAATATTCGGATAAATAATTCCTGTTTCCCATTTTGTAACTGTTTGTCTTGAAACATTTAATTGATATGCTAGTTCTTCTTGCGTAAGCATGTTTTTCTTTCTATAATACACTATCTTTTCATTAAGCATTATTGTCATCTCCTAGAAAAATTATAACATTCTTACTTCTTATCACCAGCAACTTTCCTTTACATTTTCGCTACAAAAAATCCTAAGGAAACCTTAGGATCAAACTTTTTCAACTTGTATATGTTTTTCTTTAAAATATTCTTCAACTTCTTGAGGAATACCTTGATCTGTATAGACACAGGATACTTGATGTAAATCAATTAAATTAGAAACACCCTTTTGATGAAACTTATCTGATTCAGTGACAATGATCACTTTATTCGCTTGTCTTGCCATATCTTTAACCGCTTCACAACGCATATAATCATTTCCTGTAAAACCTGTTTCAATACTAAAACCATCTGTTCCAATAAAAAGTTTATCTACAAAAAATGATTCTGCACATTTTCTCATCATTGGTCCTACCATCACTTGGGATTCATGTTGATATTCACCACCTAATAAAATAATTTTAATGGCTGTATGTTTACGAATATAATCAGCAATAAAAGCTGAGTTAGTAATAAGTGTGACATCTTTTTTAGTTTTCGCAATTTCTAAAGCTACTAGAGCACAACATGAACCTGATTCAATCATAATTGTTTCTCCATGTTGAATAGATTCTACAGCTTTTTTAGCTACTTTTTGTTTTTGTTCATAATGATAAGCAAGACGAATATTCATATCATCACTTTTATTAAGGGTGGCATAACCATGTTCTCTAATTAACATTCCACTTTCAGCAAGCGCATCTAAATCTTTACGAATGGTTACTTGGGAAACACCTAATAATTCAGAGAGCTTTGTAACTTCTATTTTTTTGTTTTGTGTAAGTAGTTCTAAAATCTTTGTTTGTCTTTTATTCATAAAATTTTCCTTTCATTTATAATGAAATATACTTTTACTTGAAAGTCAAGATTTTATTAAAAAAGAGGCATTGCCTCTTAGTTATTATAATCATCTTCGATTGTACTATCTACATCATCTTCTACTTCTTCAGATTCTTCATCTTCATCAGTATAGATATCATTCATATCGATGTGTACTTCTTCGAATTTATGACGAGAACGTAAATCCCAGTTATTTTCACCAATTGTAATAAAACGTCCATCTAATGTGATATTTGTATAGAATAAAGATTCTTTTTCATCTTTTTCTTCTTCATCAAAACCTTTTACTTCACTTACTTCTTGCCATAATTTATAGAAATTAACTGCTTTTTTCTTTTTAGACATTAACTCATAAGCAACATCAACCATTGATCTATTTTTATCCATCTTTATCTCTCCTTACATTTTTTCAGGTGCTTCAACACCAATTAAATTTAACGCATTTTTTAAAGTAATACGTGTAGCTTCTACTAGAGCTAAACGTTGCATTGATAATTCAACATTTTCTTTATCTATTACATAACAATCATTATAGAAACTATGGAATAATTGTGCAAGTCTTTGAATATAATTTGCGATTTTATGTGGACTTCTTGATTTTGCACTATCTGCAATTTCATTTCTAAATTCATTAATATGTTTTAATAAAGCCATTTCTTTATCATTAACAAGTAATTCAAAATGATCTGCAATTGTAATATCATTTTCTTTCGCTTGTCTTAAAATTGAACACATTCTTGCATGCGCATATTGTGCATAATAAACTGGGTTATCATTTGATTTAGATTTAGCTAATGTTAAATCGAAATCATAAGGTGTATTGGCTGCTTTAGCTGCAAAGAAATAACGAGTTGCATCAACACCAATATCATCAATTAAGTCTTTAATAGTGATTGCATTTCCTGTACGTTTAGACATCTTCACAACTTCACCATTTTCCATCATTCTTACCATTTGTAGAATATCAATATTTAATTGATCACTATTATAACCTAAAGCTTGAATAGCAGCTTTCATACGATTGATATAACCATGATGATCTGCTCCTAATAAATCTACTAAATATTCATAACCTCTATCTAATTTATTTAAATGATAAGCAATATCAGGTGTTAAATAAGTATAACTTCCATCAGATTTAATTAAGACACGGTCTTTATCATCTCCAAATTCAGTTGATTTGAACCATAAAGCTCCATCTTTTTCATAAGTAAATCCTTTTTCTTTTAATTTTTCAATTGTAGGAACAACTTTATTTTCTTCATATAAAGAAGTTTCAGAGAACCATACATCATGATGAACTCTAAATTCCGCTAAAATATCTTTAATTTTTTGTAATTCAAATTTAGTTCCTTCTTTTCTAAAGAAAGCAATCATTTCATCACGATCACAATTTAAATATTTATCGCCAACTTCTTCTTTAATTTTAACAGCTATATCTTTAATATCTTGACCATGATATCCATCTTCAGGTAATTCAAAATCTAAACCAAAAGCTTCTCTATATCTTGCATATAAAGATAAAGCTAAATTATAAATTTGATTTCCTGCATCATTAATATAATATTCTCTAGTAACATCATAACCAGCTGCAGACATAATACGACAAATACTATCTCCTACAGCAGCTCCTTTAGCATGTCCTAAATGTAAATCTCCAGTTGGATTAGCAGAAACGAATTCAACATTATATTTAATTCCTTTTCCAGCATCACTTTTTCCATAATCATCTTTTTCAGCTAAGACTTCTTTAATAATAGAAGTTAAAGCATCTTTTTTCATAAACATATTGATAAATCCTGGACCAGCGATTTCAATCGAATCAATATTCGCTTCTTCTTTATCAATTGCTTCAATTAATTCTTCAGCAATCATTCTTGGATTCTTTCTAAGTAATCTTGTAAGTTGCATAGCGATATTTGTTGAATAATCACCATGTGTTTTTTCTTTTGGTATTTCTATTGTGATTTGATCTATTTCATAATCTTCTACAAAATTGCATTTAACCATTGCTTTTTTTATTGCTTCTTTCAATGCAATTTCAATTTTATTTACAGCCATTTTTTACCTCCTTAAAAAAGATATTTAATCGTTTATACGTTACCATTAAGAGTGCATAAAGTCAATGTTTTTTACCTAAAGTAATGGAGCAATTACACGTAAAATTGCTTCAAACCATCCCATAAATTTACCAGCAACAACTTCATCCAAAGTAATTTCATGAGACTTTTCTACTGTCGATAAAAAATCTTCCTTAATATCTTTTAATATTTTATTGTTATATAAATAAATTCCATTTTCAAAATGAAGATATAAGCTGCGATAATCTAAGTTAATTGTTCCTACTGTTGCGCACTTATCATCTGCTAAAAAGTTTTTAGCGTGAATAAATCCTGGGGTATATTCATAAATACGAATACCATATTTAATTAATGTTTGATAATAAGAGCGTGTGACTCTAAAAACAATTTTTTTATCTGGAATACCTGGCGTAATGATACGCACATCGACTCCTCTTTTTGCTGCATTGATAAGTGCCGTTTGTAAGTTATCATCTAATATTAAATAAGGTGTTGTAATATATAAATAATCATAAGCTTGATTGATCATATTTAAATACACATTTTCACCCACGTTTTCATCATCTAAAGGAGAGTCTCCATAAGGTGTTACATACCCATCTATCTCAAATTCTTGATGATGATTCACATAATACTTTTCATAATCTTCTTCCGTATTTCTTGCTACATTCCATGACTCTAAAAACATCTTTGTTAGTGAATTAACGGCTTCTCCTTGAATCATTAATCCTGAATCTTTCCAATGACCATACTTAACTCGTTGATTAATATATTCATCTGCAAGATTAAATCCACCACTAAAACCTATTTCACCATCAACTACCACAATTTTTTTATGATCACGGTTATTCATTGCAAGTGATAAAATAGGAATAAAGGGATTAAATGCAACACTTTTTATCCCCATCTTTTCAAGTTGGCGATCATAATGACGAGGCAGCATCGTAAGTGATCCTACATCATCATACATAAATCTCACTTCTACGCCTTCTTTAACTTTTTCTTTAAGAATTTCTAAAACACTATTAAGCATTTTTCCTTCATCAACAATAAAGAATTGCATAAAGATGAATTTTTTTGCATTTCTTAAAGCTTCTAATAAAGGTTCAAAAGCATCATCTCCAAGTGAAAAATATTTAATTCCTTTACCATAATAAGTAGGATATCTTTGTTGATTTAAATAATTCATTTGTCCTTTAATATAAGGATCAGATACTTCCTCTATAATATCATTTTCAACAATCTTTTGATCTTTAATTTGTTTTAAAAATGCTATTTGTAACCTTTGACTAGGTTTTTTATCCCCTAAAAATACATAAAGAACACCACCTACAAAAGGCACAGCTGCTATTAAAACAAGCCAGGTAATCTTATAAGCACTTGCATCATCTTTATTAATGATATATAAAGCAGCAATAACACTAATAAGTTTAAATAAATACACAAAAACTCTAGATGATCTATGTATTGTTAAAAAGGCTACAAACACTACAATTAATTGAATTAAAATCAATAATCCTGAAAATAATATTTTGTTTGTTAATAATTTCTTAGATTGTTTCATTTTCTTCTCCATAAAAATCATATTTCATCATCACATAAACTTCACTTAATTGTTGATGACCATCACTTAAAATATACTTAAGTTTTAAATAACGATCATGTTCCATTGTAACAAGTTCTGTAAATAACTCTATCATTCCATAATCCGTATGATAATGATTTCCTATTTTTCTATGATAAGAAAGATTCAATAAAGAAGGACCATTTACTAATGTCATTTCATTTCCTCTTAAAATAATCTCTATCTTTTGATCATTGTTAAAAAAGATAAATCTTTCTTTATCAAATCCTTTTTCATATGTACCATCACTTTTAAACTCTACTGTTTCATGATGATCATCATATTTAAATATACTCTTATAATTTACTTTAATATTTTTTTTCATTCTATCACCGTGCATATTATAACATAAAATGGCAAGAATAAAATCGGTGATAAAATGAGACGTTTTATAAAAAGAATTCTTTATTGTTTTATATTTTTCTTTTCCTTTCTTTTATTAATGTATATCATTGCATTTTGTGTTGGAGAACCAGAACTCAATAAAGATCGTTACATAAAACTTTATGATGATCAAAATAAAGTTTTTTATCAAAGTGTAAATAATTATAGCGGACAATATGTTTCTATTGATGATGTCAGTCCTTATTTTTTAAAAGCGATTGTTGCGATTGAGGATAAACGTTTTTATAGTCATCATGGGTTTGATTATGTCGGAATTTCCCGGGCAATAAAAACAAATGTCATAAAAAGGAAAACCTCTCAAGGAGCTAGTACCATTACCCAACAATACGCCCGTCTACTTTATCTGACAAATGAAAAAACTTGGTCTCGTAAAGTAAAAGAAGCTTTTTTTACTTTACAATTAGAAACTCATTTATCAAAAAAAGATATTTTAGAGGGTTATATTAATAATGTTTATTTTGGTCATGGTATTTATGGTATTGAAAATGCTTCTCAATATTTTTATGCTAAAAAAGCAAAAGATCTGACTTTAAATGAAGCTAGTATGTTAGCAGGTGTTGTTAATGGTCCTCAATATTATTCACCCATTTTAAATAAAGAAAGAGCTAAACAAAGACAAAGTCTTGTCTTAAAAGCAATGTATGATAATCACATGATCAGTAAAAGTATTTTAAAAGCAACTCAAAAGCAAACACTTAATTTAGCAAGTGAACATTCACTTAATGAAAATATGTCTACTTATTATTATAAAGATACTGTTTTAGAAGAATTAGAGGAATTAGGCTTTTATAATAATCAATATTTAAATAAGGGTTTAAATATTTATACCTCTTTTAACAATGAATACCAAAACACCTTAAATCAGCTTATTAAAGAAAAACAAATACAAGGTGATTTACAATGCGCCTTTACAGTTACTAATCCCAAAACCAATCAACTACAAGCATTGATTGGTGGTAAAGATTATGCCAGTTCACAATACAATCGTGCAATACATGCATCTAGACAAATAGGAAGTACAATGAAACCTTTACTTTATTATTTAGCCTTAGAAAACGGATTTAACCCCTCTACACGTTTTCTATGTGAACCAACAACATTTAAATTAAGTAACAACACTTCCTATTCTCCATCCAATTTTCATCATAAATATGCTTATCGAGAAATCACACTTGCTCAAGCAATCGCTGTTAGTGATAATATTTATGCTGTAAAAACACATTTATTTTTAGGAACTGAAAATCTTAGAGATTTTCTAAAAACTTATGGTATTAAAGCTAAAAACAATGCTTCTTTAGCACTCGGAACAGTTAATACAAATATCTATAATCTGGCAAATATGTATTGTAATATCGCTTCTGGGGGTAAATATCAACATCTCTATACAATTGAAAAGATCGTTGATCATCAAGGAAATATTATCTATCAACATAAAAATCAAAGAACTCAAAATTTAAATAAAGAAAGCTGTTTAATCCTTAATCAATTATTAACTGGAACTTTTAATAAACAGTTTTCAACTTATTTAAATGCAACAATGGCAAACTATCAAACAAAGTACAAAGTTGCTTGTAAAACAGGAAGTACAGATTATGATAATTTAATTGTTGCTTATAATCCAAATATTTTAATTAATGGCTGGATAGGCTACGATGATAATCGTAAGATAGAAAATAGTGATGAAAAAAGTATTGTAAAGAAAATTGCTATTGATTTTTTAAATAAAGAAATAAAAAAAGAAAGTTGGTATAAATTAACATCTAAATTAAATGCTATTGCTATTAATCCCATCTCAGGAAATGTAGATGAAACAGGGATTATTTATTGGTTTAGAAAAGGGACTCCTTGATATCTTGTTCATTATCCTATAGAATGGATATGGTGATGAAAATGTTTAAAAATTCTTTTTGGGGAATATTAAAAAAAGGAGATTGGAATAACGAAAATACAGATAATGTTTTTAAACCAATTATTAATTTTCTAGTAGATCATAAAGATCAATATATTTTTGATTTTCATGATTTAATGTCTGAATTTCTATATGAATTAGATCGTAAAGAAATCTATGAAAATAGTATCAATCAAGAACAACTTAATGACGAAGATTTCTTATATCAAAGAGCTTATGTTCTTACAAACGGCAATAAGTATTATCATGATATTATTTCACTTATTAAACCTATAAATGGTGAATTAAAATGTCCACAAATTTTAACTCTTCCAGCAAAGGCTTGGTCTATCAAAAACAACAAACCTGTTGAAAAATATCCACATACACCTAAATATAATATTCAAACAAAAAGCAATACCAAATATTGGTAAAAAAAAGAGGATTTCAAAAATCCTTTTTTTAATACTTCATTATATAGACGTTATTAAAGAATTTGGAGTGTTTTGAGTATGAGAAATTCTTTAATTAAAACATTTGTGCCTTGTCTATACATGGATAAATATATCATGTATTAATATGAATATCAATCATTTAATTAAAAAAGAGAAGAATTTCTTCTTCTCTAAATAACATCATATCCTGCTTCTTTTACAGCAGCTATAATAACTTGATCATCAACATCTCGATCATAAACAACATGTGCTTCTTCTTTTTTTAGATTAACTTGAGCACTAACCCCTTCAATCGCATTGATTGCATTTGTTACATTAGCGACGCAATGTTGACAAGTCATACCTTTAATTTTAAATACTTTTTCTTTAATAATTGGATTGTCTAATTTTTTATCTTCTAATGCATGATAGATTTCTCCACCGCCACCACAACAAGAACTTTCACCTTTCATGTGTTTTCTAGTTGATTTTAAAGCAATTAAAACAATCACAATTAAAACAAGAACGATAATAACATTAGCCATAATTACCTCCTGTTATTTTCTTTTCTTTTTAATTTTTTGAATAAGTGTGTAAATAGAAACACCAATTAAATAAATAACAAGTACTCCTAAAAACATATAGAAAGTCGAACCACTTACATTACCCATGATTATGTCTCTCTTTCATTTTCTTTTGATCTTTATAATATTGTTCTAAAGGAGACGAACATTGACTACACCCAGCACAAATACCACTACACTTATGTCCATCTTTCTTTCTAAAGAAATGTGTATAGATGACCCATGCACAATAGGCAACAATTAATAAAACAATAATCACATTAGCCATAATAATACCTCCTTTAATTTATAAAAATCCGGAGTAACTCCGGATTTTTCATTATGCTTCAACTGATCTTGTAGAATAAACTTTTTGATCTTTATATGGATCAGGTCTAAATAACATGTATAACATGAATGCAAGAACAACAAATGCAACAACTGTCCAGAATCCAAATGTTCCATATAATACTAATGAACCAATTTGATATACCATTAATGCAACAGCATAAGCAAATACGTTTTGGAAGATAATTGCAAACCAGAACCATTTTCTATCATGTAATTCGTTAGCCATTGTTGAAATAGCAGCTAAACATGGTGAATCTAATAAGTTAAAGATTAAGAATGATAATGCAGCCATTGCAGTTGGGAACCATTGAGCAACACCAGCAGCAACGTTAACAGCATCTTCTGTATCTCCAGCAACGTTAGCTAATACACCCATTGTAGAAACGATTGCTTCTTTAGCTGAGAATCCAGTTAATGATGAAGCAACTGATTGCCAGTTACCAAATCCAAGCGGAGCAAAGATTGGAGCAATAACGTTACCAATAACAGCGATTAAACTATTAGCAGTATCATCAACCATACCGAATGATCCACCTTCGAATCCGAATGTAGATAAGAACCAAATTACGATACAAGCAACAACTAAAATTGTACCAGCTTTAATTAAGAATGCTTTTAATCTTTCCCATACGTGTAATAATACAGTTTTAACACTAGGAATATGATATTCTGGTAATTCCATTACGAATGGAGCAGGTTTACCAGAGAATGGTTTTGTTTTCTTTAAGATAATAGCAGAAACTAATACAGCAACAATACCTAAGAAATACATTGCAGGAGCAATCATTCCTCCAGCTTCCCATCCAGCAACTTTACCAGCCATAACTCCACCTAATAAAGCGATAACAGGTAATTTTGCACCACAAGGAATAAATGTAGCAGTCATAATAGTTAAACGTCTATCATTATCTTGTTCGATTGTTTTAGATGCCATAATAGCTGGAACACCACAACCAGAACCAATTAATAATGGAATAAAGCTTTTTCCAGATAAACCGAAATATCTAAATACTCTGTCCATTACGAATGCAATACGAACCATGTAACCACAATCTTCTAAGATTGATAAGAATAAGAATAAGATTGCCATTTGAGGTGCGAATCCAATAACTGCACCAACACCACCGATGATACCATCAACGATAACAGCAGATAATAAACCACTAGCTCCAACTGAACTTAAGAATCCAGATACAGCATCTTGAATAGCTACAACAAAGACATCATTTGTCCAGTCAGTAACGAATGTACCAACAGTTGTAACTGAGATATAGTAAACAATATACATGATTAATAAGAAAATAGGAATTCCTAAGAATCTGTTTGTTACGATTTTATCAATTTTGTCAGAAATTGTTAATTTTTCTTTTGGTTTTTCAACAGTAGTTGAAATTAATTTTTGAATATAAGTATAACGACCATCAGTAACAATACTTTCCATATCGTCATCTAATTCAGTTTCTAAATCTTTTCTTAATGCATCAATAGTAGTTTTAGCTTGAGCATCTAAAACAATATGATTCATTACTTTTTCATCATTTTCTAAAACTTTAACTGCATACCATCTTTTTTTGTTAGCAGCGATTGTTTCAGATAAAGCAGGAACAACAGTATCAATTGCTTTTTCAAGTTTTTCACTGAAGATTGCTCCTGGTAATTGATGTTCACTTTGTTTAGCAACTTTAACAGCTTCAGCAATTAATTCTTTTAAACCAGTTCCTTTTAATGCAGAAGTTTCAATAATAGGACAACCTAATACCATTGATAAACGTTTAGTATCAATTTTTAAACCTCTTTTTTCAATTAAGTCTGCCATATTTAAAGCAATAACTACCGGAACACCAGTTTCAATTAATTGAGTTGTTAAATATAAGTTTCTTTCAATATTTGTAGCGTCAACTAAGTCAATAATGACATCTGGATCTTCATTTAAAAGAAAATCACGGCTGACAACTTCTTCTAATGTATAAGGAGATAAAGAATAAATACCTGGTAAATCGACAACAGTAATATTATCTTCTTTGTTTCCTTTTACTTTTCCTTCTTTCTTTTCTACAGTAACACCTGGCCAGTTACCAACATATTGATTAGCACCTGTTAATGCGTTAAACATTGTTGTTTTACCACAGTTAGGGTTACCTGCAAGCGCAAATTTAATATTCATTTTTTACTTTCCCCTCCGTTATTCAACTTCAACACATTGTGCATCGTTTTTTCTAACTGATAATTCATAACCTCTGACAGTAATTTCAACAGGATCTCCAAGAGGAGCAACTTTTCTAATGTATAATTCTACCCCTTTAGTGATACCCATATCCATAATACGTCTTTTGTAGGCTCCGTCACCTTCAATTTTCTTAACGGTAACAGTGCTTCCAACTTCTACTTCATTAAGTTTCACAACACTTCCCCCTTTTCTACACCATGATACGTTTTGCCATATCTTCATTAATAGCAACGCGAGAATCCTTGATATTAACAATCACATTTCCCCCGATTGCCGAAACAACAGCAACTTCAGCACCAACAACAAAACCAAGATTATTTAAAAATCTTCTTGTTTCTTCATTACCACCAATTCTTTTGATTTCACCGGTTTCTCCTATGTTCAACATTGTTAACGGCATCATACTTACCTCCTCAAGAATTTGTCCTCGCTAACCACATTAGGTTATGCTAATTTAATTAGTATTCGCTAACTATAAGACATAAAATATAGTTAGACTTCTCTAACTTCAAATAGAATATACTTCATTTTAAAATAGATGTCAACCCTCTTTCTATATTTTACTATTAGCTTATTCATTGCTTATATCCGTTAAAATATGATATAATATAGTAAGAGGTGATGCGCATGAATTTACAAGAATCAGGAGAAATGTATTTAGAAACCATCCTCGTTTTATCAAAAAAGAATAAGGATGTTCGTTCTATCGATATTGCAAGAGAATTAAATTATTCAAAACCTAGTGTTTCTCGTGCTATTGGTTTATTAAAAAAAGATGAATATATTATTGTGGATAGTAAAGGATATATTGAATTGACTGAAAAAGGAGCCGAAGTAGCGAATACTATTTATGATCGTCATGACACATTATCTTCATTTTTTGAAAGTATTGGTGTTTCTCACGATACTGCTGTTAATGATGCATGTCGTATTGAACATGTTATTTCTACTGAAACAATGAACAAAATCAAAGAACACATGAAACAAAAATAACTCTTCCTCGGAAGAGTTTTTTATTTTGTAAACAAAAAAAGGTAAGTAGTCTTACCAAACTTTTGCTTCACTTAATAATCTTATGATAGGAAAAAGGAATTTGGCTAATTTAAGTTAAATAAATCATAAGACAATTAAACGAATAGTATTGCAGCAACGATGACACTAATTTGTAAAGCAAGAGCCATCAAGCTGCGCTTGAATTTGTTTTTCATAGCTCTTCGACCTTTCTGTGAGTTATCCCTCGCTAACTACAACTATATGTTAGCATAGGCTAACTAAAGTGTCAATAATTATTGTATACTTTTTTATATATTTTTTATCTTATCATTTTTTATAATTCTATATCTTTCCTAAAATATTTCATGTACAATATTTATTAATAAGAAAAGAGGTGAAACTATGCCAAGACCAGGAACTGGCGGTGGAGGTCATCGTTCATCTGGAGGACATTCAAGTAGCCGTGTAAGTGGTGAACATCATGTAGGGAGTTCATCACATCGTCCTACAGGTGGTTCATCATTTAGTAGAGGTCCTTCCTATGGCGGTGGATACCATCACGAACCCCCACCACCAAGGCCACCACGAAGAGGATATTATGGTTATCGTAGACATACTTATTATCGTTCATCAAGCGGTTTAGGAACGCTTATTGCTTGTTTCATTGTATTTGCAATCATTATTTTTAGCTTTTTTTCAATTAGCAACAAGCATAGTGATGTTGCTTCAACTATCAATAGAGAAAAAATAGAAAATCCAGTTGCTTATGATAATAACTGTATTAAAGATGAACTAGGATATATTGAAAATCAATCAAAGCTTTCTAAAAATCTTAAAAACTTCTACAATAAAACAGGAATTCAACCTTATATTTATTTAAAAAGTTATGATGAAAGCCTAACAAGTGATAATCAAAAAGATGAATATGCTCAAAAATGGTATGAAGAAAACATTGATAATGAAGATACTTTTTTACTTGTTTACTATGAAGATTTAAATCAAAATGAAATTGGATATATGTCTTATGTCAACGGAAAACAAGTTACTTCGGTAATGGATAGTGAAGCAGTTGATATTTTTTGGAACTATATTGATCGTTATTGGACCGATGATTCACTTTCTACGGTAGATGTTTTTACGAAAACATTTGATTCAACCGCTAAAACAATTATGAAAAGATCAACAACAAGTAAAGATATTATCAAAATAGGACTAATCATTGTTGGGATTATCCTTGTTATTGGGGGAATTATATATATCTTACGTATGAAATTTAAACGAGACAAAGAAAAAGCCAAAGAAACAGTCGAAATCTTAAAAACACCGCTAGATAAATCAGATGATTTAAGAGACAAATACTTAAATGAAGAAGGGAAAGAATAATTATGGGAATTTTAACAAGATTTACAGATATTATGAAAAGTAACATTAATGCTTTATTAGACAAATGTGAAGATCCAGCAAAGATGATTGATCAAACATTAAGAGACTTAAGAGAAGATCTTGCACAAGTCAAAAAAGAAACTGCCAATATTATTGCTGATGCAAAAACTGCAGATCGTCAAGTTAAAGAATGTGAAGAAGAAATTGCTAAATATACAACTGCTGCACAAAATGCTTTAAAAGCAGGTAATGAAGATGATGCTAGAACATTGATTGCTAAAAAACAACAATATGAAAACAACTTAGTTTCTTACAAGAAAACACAAGAACTTACACAAGCTAATGCTGATAAAATGCGCCAAATGCATGATAAATTAGTCAATGATATTGAAACATTAGAAGCTAGAAGAGATGCTATTAAAGCTACTGTTGCTTCTGCTAAAGCTCAAGAACATATTAATAAAATCGTTTCTGGTGGAGATAAAGCTAAATCTTCTATGGAAGCATTTGAACGTTATGAAAAGAAAGCTGAAAAAATGCTTGATGCAGCAACTGCTGAAGCTGAATTAAATGCTCATACTAGTGCAGCCTCTACTCTTGCTGATAAATATACATCAAATGGTGATGCTTCTGTTGAAGATGAATTAGCAGCAATGAAAGCAAAACTTGGATTATAATTGTTGTTTGGAATATACATTTGTATATTCCTTTTTTTGTATTATAATATTTTTGAGGTGAAACCATGAATAAAAATAATTATCATACCCATACCACAAGATGCTATCACGCTAGTGGAAAAGATGAAGAATATGTAAAAGCAGCTATTAAAGCTGGAATCAAAGAATTAGGATTTTCTGATCATACACCTTGGCATTATGATTCTTCTTTTAAAGCAACAATGCGTATGCCTGAAAGTCAATTAGATGATTATCTTGAAAGTATTCGTTATCTTAAAGAAAAATATAAAGATCAAATCTCTATTTTAATTGGATTAGAATGTGAATATTTTGAAAGATATATGCCATGGCTTAAAAAGATGTTAAAAGATAAACAAATTGATTATATTATTTTAGGAAATCATTATTATGAAACAGATGAACTTCATCAATACTTTGGAAGTCCTGTCAATGAATACTATTTAAAAGCTTATGTAGATCATTGTATTAAAGCAATCGATACAGGTCTTTATAGTTATATAGCTCATCCTGATCTTGTTTACTATGATCAAGATTCAAAACTTTATCAAGAAGAAATGTCACGTTTATGTGCTTATGCTAAAGAAAAAGATATGCCTTTAGAATTCAATTTATTAGGTTTTATGTCTGGTAGACATTATCCAAATGAAGCTTTTTGGAAAATTGCCAGTAAATATCAAAATAAAGCCATTATTGGTTTTGATGCTCATACTCCAGATTCTTTACTACGTGATGATATTTATCAACAAGCTTTCAATTATCTATCTTCTTTAGATGTAGAATTGATTGATACAATTAAGACATTAAAAAAATGAGACATTTGAAGATTAATTTCTTCATTTGTCTCATTTTTATCTAATCATCCCAAGATCCTTCTAATATCTTTTCTTGTGCATTACTAATTTGATTTACACCTTTATAAACCTTTTCAATTTTACCATCTTTAACATAAATAAGTGTTGTTGGTTTAATTTCTTTTAAATTACCATATTTTGTCAAATCAATTTCTTTTAAGTCATCATTTTTTTCATTTAGATTAACAAAATATAAATCACTGATTCCCTTGTTCAAACTTCTAATTCCTGTATCACTACTTACACTCTTTGAATCTTTTGGGGAATAAAAATATACATAATGATCTCCTTTAAATATTTCATTTACTTCTAAATGTTTGTATTCTTTTGTTTTATAAGGATCGCTATGACCTGTTAAGGTTACCACTGCTACTATAGCTAAAGCAACAATGACCATTACTACAATTAATAATTTTTGTTTTGTTTTTTTCATAATATTATCCTCCTATACATGTGATAAATCCATTTTTGTAGTTATATTTATAATTTCTTTATAATATTCTTCTTGCTTTTTATTTTCTTTTTCTATACATTTAGATATTTTTCCATCCTCTAAATAATAGAGTTTAGACGAATATGAAGCAACCAAACTATCGTGAGTAACCATCACAATAGTTGTATTATTCATTTTATTAATTTCTCTAAAAAGTACCATGAGTTCTTTAGCGTTGATACTATCCAAACTTCCTGTAGGCTCATCCGCAAAAATGATTTTTGGCTCCATTATTAATGCTCTTGCGATTGCTGCTCTTTGTTGTTGCCCACCTGAACATTGCGAAGGGTACTTGTCTAATATTTCTTCAATTCCTAACTGTTTTGAAAGCTTATTTAATTTCTCGATTTGTTCTTCCTTATCAATTTTATTAAGTCTTAATGAAAATAAAATATTATCTTTAATTCTTAGCGAATCAATTAAATTATAGTTTTGAAAAATAAATCCGATTTCGTTTTTTCTCATCTTTGACTTTTCATTTTCATTCATTGTTGCAATATTTTTATCTCCAATAATAATTTTTCCGTTAGTCGCATCATCTATTGTAGACATAATACTAATCAATGTTGTCTTACCAGATCCTGAAGCACCCATTATACAAACAAAATCCCCCTTATCTACCTTTAAAGATAAATTATTCAATGCAACTTTAGGATATGCGCTATATGGGTTATATACTTTTTTCAAATTTTCTATTTCGATGATTGCCATGATGTATCTCTCCCTTTATATTGATAAATAATTAATTGTGATAATAAGTATGGTACAGTGTACTCAAGCAAAACCTTTAATCCTAATACTATATTTAATTTTCCTCTTATAAAAAATGCAATGAATATACATAATATATATATAAGAGTAAAAATCCAAAATATAATATAAAATACGTTTACTTGTTGAGTAGAAATATTTGTAACCTCGCTTTTAGATAATCCAATCTTCATTAAATTATTATAATTTCCTCTTTTTTCATGATTATCTATTTGAAAACGATTTATTAAACTCGTCGCTAATAAAATATTTGTTAGGACAAATGCAATATGCAATGCAATTGATAAAAATGGTCTACTATCTGCAAATAAAATTAAGGATGGAAAAATAATTACAGAAATCATAATCAATATAATTAATGTTCTTGACTGTTGCATAAACATAGATACATTTCCTAAAACAACATACTTCTTAGCTTCTATTTCTACATCATCAAATAGTTCTAAAATTGTATTTGGTACCCAATAGTAAAACATTCCATAAGCTCCTAAAGCACCTATACATGATGCAATAACAAAACCTATATCCAATTCTTTTCCTACATACATCGCAAATAATCCTACGCAATAAGCTATTAAAAAGACAACATCAGGTATTTTTAATGATCTGTTATCTACCTTATAACTATTCATATTGCTAGTTTTTAATAATCCTGAGATATTCGTTGAGATGACATATTTTGTTTCAAATGCAATCAATAGAACAAAAATAAACAAAACAATACCTAATAAAAATAAATATGATTTAATTGAAAAACTAAATAATGGTATATTAGACTTTGTATAAATATTTATAATTAATAAAACAAGTGGGACAAAAACAGATGATAAAATTACTGAAACTAATAGTGAAACAATTGTTATAACTAACATTTGAATTGCTTTATAACATAATATATGAAATGTATTATATCCTGCCATTTTCAAGAATCCCAATTCTACAGACGTTGTTAAACAATAATAATAACAACTGTAACTTATAAGAAAAATACATATAATCAATAACGCTATTGACAAAGTCATTACAGCAAAATTATCAGAAAAATTTACAACATCTAAAGGTAAAATATAATTATTGCCATATGCAATTTTATGACTAATGCTTGTCATTTTTATTAAATACGGATTCGAAAAAAATTGAATAAATACAATACAAACAACAAAGGTAGCTATTAAAGACAGCATTAAACTCATGATTTTTTTCTTTTCCTTAAATAACATTTCAATAGAAATACTTAACATATAAATTAACTCCCCTCTAATTTAACTGCTCCGTTAGTTTTTCAAAAAATCAGATATCATCTATTATAAATTCTTAACATTTCATTTTCATCACCTCTCACGTTTTCTTGTACACTAAAAGTATACTTTAACAAAACATCTTTATATTTTTTCTTACGTAAAAGTAAAAAAATACACCGTGAATGTTTTTAAGCAAAATAAAAACCCTGTAAAACAGAACAAGTACCAAAGTACTTTTTTTCTTGTGTCTGTTTTATAGGGTCCACTTTAACCAAATATTAAATCTATTTTTATTTTTTTGATGATTTACTAATTATAAAATATATTTTATTTAACACCGTATCCGATAATTGTGTGACATTTATTTCTTTTCTTTCATTCCCAAATAAAATATAGTTTGCATCTTCATTATAGAGTTCAATTAATCTTTTAATTACTTCTAATGATGGCTCGCATTCATCATTTTCATATTTTCCAATCGTTGTTCTGTGTACTCTAATTTGATTTGCAACATATTCTTGAGATAATCCCACTTTCTTTCTAGCAATACTTAATCTATTTCCAAGTGTCATGTTATTCAATCCCTTCTCGTATTATTTTAACACAATATGAGCGTTATACTCTCAATTTTAGTAATTTAACGATTTATTAAATTCCTCTACGTTAGTTTTTCACTTATTCTACTAATTTTTGATATAATTTCTACAAAGTTAAATTCTATTTAAAATGTAAGGAGAGCAAAATGAATATCGCTATTATTGATGATGATAAAAATTTCATAAAAATCTTTTCCAATAAAATTAAATTCTTATCTCGAAATATATTTGATACATATTCTATTGAATGTTTCACTAATTGTGAAAATCTTTTAGAAAAAAAATATGATATCTACTTTTTAGATATCGATCTCATTCAAACAAGTGGAATTGATGTTGCTAAAACAATAAAAAAAGACCATCCTTCTGCAAAAATCATCTTTACAACATCTCGTAGTGATTTAATATTTAACGCTATTACTATTCAACCTTTCTATTTCATTAGAAAGACAAGTCTAGATAAAGATTTAGCAATTGCATTTACACTTTTAGAAGATTACTATACAGTAAAAGAATATTATCAAATTAAATATAATTCTGAAATTATAAACATTCTTATTGATGATATTATTTATTTAGAAACTTCTGATCATTTAACAACAATCTATACAAATACAAAACAATATCATATTTATAAAACTTTAAAAACAGTATTTGAAGAAATCAATTCAAACCAAATAATACAAGTAAGTAGGAAGAATTGTGTTAATATCACACATATTATTAATGTTCAAAAGAATTATATTGAACTTGATAACAATGAGATATTAAAAATTGGTAAATCTTTCAAGAAAGAATTTAATAATATTTTTAATGAATATATTCAATAGGAGAATTTTTATGGTATTTGAAATTATTAATGATTTATTTGAGAATTTCCTTGTTTCATATTTTATATCAACTTATTTAGAATTAGAAAAGAAAAATAAACTTTGCTTTTTATTAATCACTATTCCTATCAATACTGGTATAAGTGCCTTTTTATCATCTTTTAATATTATAGGATTTTCACAAACACTGCTTATACAAGTAGTTATATGGCTATGCCTATTTACATTCAATAAAGATTTTTCTACACAAGATATTATGATCTCATTATTTTGCAATATCTTACTCATTATTGCTGTATATTTTTCTATTTTAACTTTTTCCTTTATTTTCAATGTAACTCCTGCAAAAGTATTTTCAACAAATGCAATTTTCTATCCAGAATTAATATTCTCTAGAATTGTTTTTATCTTTCTTTTACTAATCACTTTAAAGAAAAGACCCTTGCTTCTAACTAAAACACATGATACTAAAACAAATTACTTATTAACCTTTGAGTTACTATTTATTTTACTAATGGTATATTATTTTACTTCAAATGTTTTATCTTCAAATACATTTAGTTCAGCAAATGTTATTTTTATTTGTTTTGTCATGGTGTTTTTATCTTTTTGTTTTATTTTTAATCAAATGATAAAAATGAATGAAATTATTTTTGAAGATCAATTAAAAAAACAACGAGAAAAATACATAAAAGAAAACTTAAATAATATTAAAGCTATAAAATTTGAAATTGAAAATATAAGTCATAGAATGAACTATATTCTTCAATCTATTGAATTTGATTTAAATGATAAAAAATACGATGAGGCTATCTCGAAGATTCATTCTTATAAAGATACAATTACAAATATTTCAAATATTATTTGTACTCACAACGAGTTATTTGACTTTATGCTTAACTTTGAAATCAAATTTTTCCATCAACAAAATAAACAATTAAAAATATGTGCTTTCATATCACAAAACCAAAGCTATAATAATTTAGAACTAATAAATAAAATAACAAACTCTTTAAAATACTTTTATTCATATGTAAATGGATTAGAATTATTTTTAACAGAAAACGACAATAATATATTAGAAATAAAATATATTCTTCAAACAGAAGAACCTATCCAACAGCAAATAATAAATAATATCTCTATATTAAATATAGAAAATCTAACGATTAACAATCTTAATACAGTATCAGTAATATCATATAAAGAAAATCTAAAATCTTTCAATTATTAAAATAAGGTGTTCACTTTAACGTGACACCTTATTTTTTAGTCTACAGATTTTAATGCTTCTAACATATCAACACTCTTTAATTTATGATTAACTACATATTTTAATACACATGAGATTACCGTAATAACTACAAATGGAATAATATAAGCTCCTATCCATTTAACTGGATTAAACATAACTTCATCTGGTGGAACAACAGCTAAAATATAACTGTGTAACGCCATACCAATAAACCATCCTACAATAATTCCAATAGCAGATAAAATAATTGTTTCTCGATAAATATACATTGTAACTTCAGGATCATAGAATCCTAATACTTTAATTGTTGATAATTCTCTAATACGTTCAGAAACATTGATATTTGTTAAGTTGTAAAGAATAACTGTTCCAAGTAAGATTGCTACTAAAATAAGTACAATCATAATTTTATTTAATGATGTAACAATTGTATCTACTAAAGTAGTCATTGTGGTATTTTGAACAACACCTTTAACAGCATCTAATTCCATAAAACGTGTTGCTTGTACTTTCGTATTATCAATACTACTATCTTTTAATTTCATTAAATAAGCATTACTTGTATAATCTTCATGATAAATTTTTTCGTAAGCTTGTTCATTCATAAAGATAAAGTGTCCTGTATACATTTCACAAATACCTGAAACTTTAGCTGTTCTTTGAACATCATTGCTATCATTAAATGTAAAGCAATCTCCAACTTTAACATCTAATAATTTTGATAATCTTTCAGAAATGATGACTCCATCATTACTGAATTTTAATGCTTTTTGAGATTTTCTTTCATTTACTGAAATATATTGATTAAAATCTTTATCATTTTTACTAACGATCATTGTCATACTTTGACGATCATTTTTAGCTCCACTTTCTTTGCTTACACTTTCGTAATGTACAGGTGTAGAACTTTTAATTTTAGAATCATCTAATAAAGTAATCAATTGTTCTTTATCTTTTTTGGTTGCTGTTTCATTTTGAGCAACAATCATATCATATTTAAGAATACTTCCAAATTGACTTGCTTTAATACCAGAAATAGAATGTTGAACACCAAATCCTGTAAAAATCAAAGCAACAGCTCCAGCCACTCCAAAGATTGTCATAAACATTCTTTGTTTATATCTAAAGATATTTCGACATGTTACTTTATGAGTAAAACTTAAACGTTTCCAAATAAAAGTAATATGTTCCATAAAAATTTTAGATCCAGCAGCTGGTGGTTTTGGTAATAATAAACTTGCTGGTTGTTCTTGTAATTCTCTTTTAGCCACGACATAAGCAGGTACAACCGCTGAAACAAAGGCTAAAACAATAGCTACAAGAGAAACAATTGGATAAAAATGCATTTCAATTGTTGGAACAATAAAACCATTATGATATGCATTATAAACAATAAATGGTAATAAAGTATGTCCTAAAACAACTCCTAAAACTGTTCCTAACATTCCTGCAACTAAACCATAAACACAGAACTTTTTAATAATATCATGATCTTCATAACCTAAAGCTCTTAATGTTCCTGCGTTAATTCTTTCTTCATCTACAAATCTTGCCATAGTTGTAAGAGTCACTAAAGCTGCTACGAAATAAAGAAAGACTGGGAAAATTTTTGCAAGTGAATCAACGATTTCAGATACTGTTTCATAGATTTTATAACCTTCTCCTCCAGGTATTTCTCGACGTGTATCAACGTTATAAACTGGAGCAGTTAATTGATCTAAAGAATCTTTCGCATCATTGATTTTTTCTTGATTTTCTTCAATTTCTTTGAGTGCATCTGGTTCTTTTTCATCAAATTCATTTTTCTTGTCCAAATATTCTTGTTGTTTTGAAGCAAGTTCTTGTTTAGCTGTAGCTAATTGTGTTTGTCCACTTTCATATTGAGACTTTGCACTTTGTAATTGATTTTTAGCACTTTGCAACTGTTGGCTACCACTTGTTAATTGAACTTTAGCTTGATTTAAAGTTGCTTGTGCTTGAGTTAATTGGACTTTTGCACTTTCAAGTTCTTTTCTTTTAGCATTTAATTGTTGATTAGCTGCTTCTACTTGTGCCATTCCACTTTGATATGTTTGTAAGAATGTTTGATATTCACTTTCAACTTGATTAAGCTTTGCTTGTAGAATTGCTAATTGTTGTTGATATTGTACTCTTTGTTCTTCAGGTAAATCTGGTTGTTGTAAAGCATATTCTATTTTTTGAATATTTTCATTAAGAGTAGCTATACCACTTTCATATTGAGCTTTACCATTTTCTAATTGTGCTTTATTTTCATCAATTTGACTTTGAGCATTATCTATTTCTTTTTGTGCTGCTGTTACTTGAGCACTTTTTTGATTATATTCATTTAAACCACTTTGATATTCTTGTTGTTTTGTTTTTAATAGTGCTTCATTTTGATTGATTTGTTTTTGACCATCTGCTATTTGTTTTTTAGCATCATTTAGTTTTTGTTCATTACTAGCAATCAATGATTGAGCATCATTAATTTGAACAGCAGCATCTGCTAATTGATTTCTAGCATCATCTAATTCTTTTTTAGCATCATCTAGTTTATCTTGATTCTTTTGAATAGTTTCATTAGCATCATCTTTAATAGAAGTTAATGTAAGTTGAGGTTGATCAACAAGTAACTTATTCAAATCATCTTTATGCTTTTGAATTAAATCAGTATATTCATCACTATAAGGATCAATTCCTTTTGTATCCTTAAAAGTGATCTTTGCCATCATATAAACATCACTATTAAAAACATTTTTACTAACAACACCAAAACTATCTAATGAACCTGTTCCTGCTGTTGTTTGTCCTTTATTTTCTTTTGAAAGAATTTCTCCAGATTGAACATAACCAACAACTTTAAAAGTTGTTTTCTTTAAAACTTTAGAACCTAAAGCATCACTTTTTTCACTAAATGAAATCATAGAATTAATTGGATATTGATCTTGATAATTTACATCAATTGCTATTTCATTTTGTTTTGTCGGCATACGTCCTTTTTCTAACTCATATTTAGAAATATCTTTTGGCTTAGAAAAAAGTCTAAAACTAACGTCACTATTTTTAACGACAACATCTTTTAAATAAATATATTCAACATCTTGAATTCCTTTAGCTTTTTCGATTACCTTTTGATCAGCTTCACGTATCCCATAATCACCAATAACACTTAAATCAGCAACATTTAACTTATCAAAATACGTCTTTCCCGTTTCTCGCATATTTGGTCCAGTAACAAATAAACCAACTAAAGCAAATGATCCTAAAGCCATTAGCAACATAATAGAGAAAAATCTTCCTACAGAATTCTTAAAAGATTTTTTAATATCTTTCCATAAAGTTTTCTTCTTCATCGCTAACACCTACCATTCAATATCAGCAATCTTTGTGGGATTCTTATTGATTTCAATTGATTTCACTTTAGCATCATGCATACGAATCACACGATCAGCCATTGGAGCTAAAGCAGCATTATGTGTAACAATAATAACCGTTGCTCCTTTTTTACGAGACATATCTTGTAAAATTTGTAAGACCTGTTTCCCTGTATTGTAATCTAGGGCTCCTGTTGGTTCATCACAAAGTAAGATTTTAGGATTTTTAGCTACCGCTCTAGCAATTGCCACACGTTGTTGTTCCCCACCAGATAACTGTGCAGGAAAGTTATTAATACGTTTTTCTAGACCTACATCTTTTAAAACTTGGACAGGATCTTGTGCATCCTTTACAATTTCCGAAGCCAATTCAACATTTTCCTTTGCTGTTAAATTAGTAACAAGATTATAAAATTGGAAAACAAACCCAACATCTTTTCTTCGATATGTTGTTAGTTCTTTACGATTATATTTAGCAATATTATTTCCATCAATAATCACATCACCTGAACTGTTCGTATCCATTCCTCCTAAAATATTTAAGACTGTTGATTTACCAGCTCCTGATGAACCTAAGATAACTACAAGTTCACCCTTTTCTATTTGAAAACTGACATCATTATTAGCAATGACTTCACCATCACCCATCTTATAGCGTTTATAACTATGACGCATTTCTATATAGCTCATACATATTCTCCTTTCTAGCCTTAAATGAACAACATGTTGATTTAAGATCATACTTATAGTAAAATAGATATAGAAGATAATCAATAATCATATTTCAACAATGTGTTGATTTAAGGAGAAACTTATGCAAAGAAATACAGAAACAAAAAGTTTAATTAAAGATGCATTTACAGTTTTAATGAAAGAAAAAGGCTTTCAAACATTAACAGTGAGTGATATTACAAGGAAAGCTGGTATTAATCGAGGAACATTTTATCTCCACTATGTAGATAAATATGATTTATTAGAAAAATTAGAAGAAGATTTATTAGATGATTTAACAGAAATTTTATTAAAGAAGTATGATAATCACTTTGATAATCCTAAAGAAATCATTCCTTATCAAGCTATTTTAAGTGCTTTATATTATGTCAAAGACGATTTTGACTTTATTCAAGTATTAATTAGTAAAAATGGAGATATGTCTTTTATTAATCGTTTTAAAGAACTTTTACAAAAATCTATGAAAGAAGGCATATTAAAGACAGGAATTCTTAATTTTTCTCGTAAAGGATTACCTGAAGATTACGCTAATGAGATATTATTGAGTAGTACTGCGTCTGTTATTTTATTATGGATTAAAAAAGGAGGCGTAGAGTCTCCTGAAGAAATTGCTCATATCGTAAATCAATCAAAAGATATTTCACCATATGAATTATTAATTTAAAAAATAATATATACAAAAAACTATCAGAAATCCTGATAGTTTTTATTTACAAGTTCAATTGCTTGTTTACCTGTTAAATGTTCAATTGTAATTTCTATACAACAAAGAGATTTCCATTCTCTTTGTATTTCTTTTTCAACAGCAATTTCATCTTCATTATATTTCAAACCTAATGTTTCAATAGCATGATAGATTTCATCATCACTTTGTAAAATACGTGCTTTTCCAAAAAGAATAACACTTCTAAAATAAGTTGTTAGTTCTTCTTCAATAACATCTTCTTGATCAATAATACTCATTGATACTTTAGGATTATTTTTTAAAGCATCTATTTTATGTCCTTCTTTTGCTCCATGGAAATAGATTTTCCCATCTTTATACACAAAATTAATAGGTACTGAATAGGGATAGCCATCATCCCCAGATAAAGCAAGAGTTGCTGTTTTAGCACGTCTTAAAATATCTAAGCATTGTTTATCGGTTAGTTTTTGTTTTTTTCTTCTCATTTCTCTAAACATATCATCACCTATATTTCTAATGTAAAGAATTTATGTAAAATATCTTTTGTGACTTCTCGGTTTTCTTTATTCACTAAAATTGTTAAATGATCACCTAAATGTAAAACTGTATCTCCTCGAGGAACAATTTCTTCAATTCCACGATTAATTGAAATAATGACACATTCTTTAGGTAAACCTAAATCTTTAATTGGTTGATCTAAGCAACATGAACCAAGTTCAATAGAATAATGAAGAATTTCTTTTTCTTCTAATGAAATTTCATGATTACCATTTTTAATCATACGATTTAATAAGCTATGATAAATAGGTTCACATCTTAACATATTAGCAACAATGTAACCAACAAAACTACATACTGCAATTGGTAAGAATTGTGATAAAGTTCCACACATTTCAGCAATTAAAACAATTCCTGTAATTGGCGCACGAACAATACTTGCAAAAAGTCCAGCCATCGCTACTACAATAAAGTTATTAAAATATGTTGTTGGTACACCACAATATGTTGTTACAACAATAGCATATCCACACCCTATTAAACTTCCTAATACAAGCAATGGAAAGAAGATACCTCCTGGTGCTCCTGAACCAAATGAAATTAATGAGAAAATAAATTTCATTGCTAATAATAATAAAACAGAGCTTAAAACCATATTTCCTTCATGAAGTAAATCAATAATATGATGTCCTCCACATAAAACATCAGGATAAAAAATCATAAAACCAACAGAAATAATTAAAGGAATATAGATTTTTTGATTATTTTTTAAAAAAGTAATTTTATCATACATTTTTAAAGTAAACATTGTTGTTTTATTATAAAGTACACCTAATAAACCTACAACAATTCCTAAAATAATTAAAAAGCCATATTGTCCTAAAGGTAAACTTTCAACAAGAGGAAAATAAAGAGATGGTGTCATTCCAAAAATATTTTTACTAATAAAATCTCCTGTCAAAGAAGCAACCATCACAGTTACTAAAGCAAGTGGTGAAAAATTTTTGTGAATTTCTTCTAAAGCAAATAAAACACCTGCAAGTGGTGCATTAAAAGCTGCTGAAAGTCCAGCGGCTGCCCCACATGTTAAAAGATATTTTTCTTCTAATTTCATTCTTTTAAAAACAGAAGCTAATCCTTTTCCAACCATCGCCCCTAATTGAATACTTGGACCTTCTCTACCAAGAGATAATCCGCCTACAATAGAAAGAGTTCCTGCTACCATTTTAGCAAGGATAACCTTATACCATTTTTCATCTATTTGATCAATCATTTCAGCTTCTACTTGTGGTATACCACTTCCTGAAATATAAGATTCATATTTTAATAATTTAGAAATAATAAACCCAATAATTAAAATACAAATAATCCAAAAGCACAAATGTAATGTATTATTTTTAATATAATCTACTACAAAATAAGCTATCTTTTCTCCATAAGATAATAATAATCTATAAATAACAGCTACAATTCCTGCAAGAATACCTACAATAAATCCTTCTAATAAAACAATATTATCAAAACGGCTTTTTGAACTTAAAAAACGAACAATTGAAAATTCTTTCCTTTCCATAACTCTCCCCCAATTCGTTTTTTATTATAACACTTTGTTTAAAAAAAGAAACTGTACGAATATTTCGTACAGTTAATGAATATACTTATTCATGATAGTCTAATATTCCTAATAAACTAAAACCAACTATAATTATATGTTTTAGATTTTTATTTTGCTTTTCCGTATTTGGAGTGTATGTGTTTGTAAGTGTCATGTTTTGTATCGTGTTGGTTTTATTATTAAACGAAGTAGAAAGAGTATCATAAAATGCTGTGATGGATTTTAAAAAAGTTACTTCATTTATTTTAGTTACTATAGGATGTGATATTTTAATAAGATTATTAATTATAAGTATATTCATAGTTAATAAAAGACTCATCACTTTTTTAGTATTTCATATTCTCCTTTCGTATTTATTATAAAAAAGAAGCTTTAATAAATATATAAGGGACGTCCGCCATTTAAAAAAAGATATCTTAGACTATTGAAAAACAAGTAAATGTATTTGATTTTCATAAAGGCATCCAATTTTACGTAATTGAAACAAAGACATCCTCGACATAAATTTAATATCATCTCTTTTAAAATAAAAAGACTGTTGATTTTTTTATTTGTCAACAGCCTATTCTTGCTTATATATTAAGTTATTAATTAATAATCTTTAAAACATCTTCTTCACTTGTTATATCAAAAATTGAAAGTG
>CAVESC010000015.1:0-35839 GCA_963618275.1 Bacteroidaceae bacterium | reverse complement strand
TTGTAAAATTACTTCTATATATAATAGAAAATAATGCAAAAAAATAACTACCTCACAAAGTTTT
Source organism: Bacteroidaceae bacterium (assembly GCA_963618275.1). GTDB lineage: Bacteria > Bacillota_I > Bacilli_A > Erysipelotrichales > Coprobacillaceae > Faecalibacillus. Next base: position 35,775 of record CAVESC010000015.1, on the reverse strand, counting down.
GGCGAACATTGAGATAGTTATTTTTAATCTTCAAAAAATCCAAGACGAATCGTTTATCGGTTGTTCTTTTTTCATATACATTATAAACAAACGTTATAAAAAATTCAATTATTTATGATACGTTTCTCTTCGCATGATTTTGAATGCACGATAGACTTGTTCAACTAAAATAAGTTTCATTAATTGATGTGGAAAAGTCATTTTAGAGAAACATAAACGATAGTCTGCTCTTTGTAACAGAGACTTTCCTAAACCTAAAGAACCGCCAATAACAAAAGTTATCGTACTCTTTCCTCTAATCATACATTCTTCGATATGTTTAGAAAAAGCCACACTATCTATTTCTTTTCCATGTAGATCTAAAACAATAACATATTCATCATCTTTAATTTTAGCGACAATCTTATCTGCTTCTTTATCTTTTATTATATTTTCTACATTTTCACTTGCATTATCTGGAATAGGTTCATCTGGTACTTCCACCATTTCTACCTTACAATAAGCATTTAATCTTTTAACATATTCATTAATACCATTTACAAGATATTTTTCTTTAAGCTTACCAATTGTTAAGATTCTAATTTTCATAATTTCCTCCAGAAACAATTTCTTTTTGATCTGCGACTTTTATATTATCAAAATAAATATGTTCTTCATCAAAAATTCTTTGATATGTATCTAATGCCATTTCCTTTGTATTAGCTTCCTCAGATAAATGAGCTAAACAAATCTCTTTCGTATTTTCACCAATCACCTGTGCCATAACATGTGCACTATATTCATTATTAAGATGGCCTTTATCTCCAAAGATACGATTTTTTAAAAATAAAGGTCTTCTTGTATTCATTAACATTTCGATATCATGATTACTTTCAAAAATATAATAATCTAAATTTTTAATATATCCCATATTCTTTTGTGAAACATAACCAGTATCTGTCATATAAAGAATGGTTTCCTCTTTTCCTTTAATTACAAACCCTAAAGGTGATGTTGCATCATGAGATAAAGGCAATGGTGTAATTATATAATGATCTAATTGTATATCTTGGTAGTTTTCTAATTCATGGCTTTCATCTATACCAGGGATACATCCCTTTCCACAATAAATAATGCTTTGATCAAAAATACCAATGTTTTTGTTATGGTCGATATGATCATGTGTCAACAAAACATGATGAATGTCACTTTCATGAAATCCCAATTGATTAAGTTTTGTATAAAGCTGTCTTTTACTAATTCCACAATCAATCAAAAGTCCATTTCCTTGATCATAAATGAAAATGCTGTTTCCTTTAGAACCACTTGCTAAGACATGATATTCCATTTTTCCCTCCAAAACAAAAATGAGTACCAAGTACTCATTTTTTTATTTAAGTCCGTATTTTTTATTGAATTTTTCAACACGTCCATCAGCACTAGCAAATCTTTGTTTTCCAGTATAGAATGGATGACAGTTAGAACAAGTATCAACACGTACTTCATCTAATACTGAACCACTTTCAAATTCTGCTCCACATGATGTACAAACTACTTTTACTTTTTTGTAATTTGGATGAATTCCTTTTTTCATTTTTATTTCTCCTTCCGCCTTGTAGATTTCTCACTACAAAGTAAGCTGCTATGATATATTAACATTAAATTATGTCGTTTTCAAGCCCTTTTTTATAATTTTAATTAGTTAATTATTTATCTAATAATTAGACTTATTTTTTATAAGAAAATCTTTATTTTGCCTCGTTAATGTTTAATCATCAACTTGAATACGTCTAATAACAGCACCTAAAGTAATTAACTTTTGATCAATATTAGCGTATCCTCTATCTATATGGTAGACATTGCTGATTTCTGTAATTCCATCAGCAATTAACCCTGCTATTAATAAAGCTGCTCCACATCTTAAATCTGTTGCTTCTACTTTTGCTCCTTTTAATGGAGTTTTTCCATTAATATAGCACATAGCTTCATCTAATTCGATATTTGCACCCATTTTATTAAGTTGTTCACAATGTCTAAATCTCTCAGGATAAATTGTTTCTATTACTTGTGATTGTCCATTAGCTTGTGTAAGTAATGCTGTAAGTGGTTGTTGTAAATCCGTCGCAAACCCTGGATATACCTGTGTTCTAACATCTACAGCATTGAAATTCTTATTATCACCATAAACAATAATACTATCCCCTACATTTTCCATCTTAACTCCAACTTCCTTTAATTTAGAAATAAGTGATTCTAAATGTTGTGGGATGATATTTTGAATGATAACTCTTTCTCCAGCTGCTGCTGCCATAATCAAGAATGTACCAGCTTCGATACGATCAGGAATGATTTCATGTGTACATCCTTTTAAATGTTCCACACCTTCAATTGTGATTGTATCTGTACCTGCTCCTCTAATTTTTGCTCCCATTTTTGTAAGTAAGTTTACAACATCAATAATTTCTGGTTCTTTTGCAGCATTTTCAATAACTGTTTTTCCTTCAGCTTTAACTGCCGCTAATAAGATATTAATAGTTGCTCCTACTGAAGCAAAATCTAAATATATTTTTGCACCTACTAAACGATCTGCTGTAATAACATGCGCACCATCTACAAATTCAACTTTTGCTCCTAGTGCTTCAAATCCTTTAATATGTAAATCTATTGGACGAGGTCCTAAAAAGCATCCTCCTGGTGCTTTCATGACAACTTTTTTACATTTTCCAAGTAATGCCCCCATTAAATAATAAGATGCTCTTAATTTATCTACTGCATCTGATACTAATGGTACATTTTCCATACGAGAGGGATCAACAATTAAACTATCATGACTTCTTAATACTGTACAATTAAGTTCTTCTAATAAAACTGCTAAAGCATCTACATCACTGATTTCTGGTACACCATAAATTGTAACAGGACTATCCGCTAAAATAATTGCTGGAATAAGTGCTACAGTTGCATTCTTTGCTCCTGAAATTTCTACTGTTCCATTTAACTTATGTCCACCTTCAATAGCAATAATTTCACTCATGACTTTACCCCTTTTCTTCTATCTATACTCCCTAATACTATATTATAAATTCATCAAAAAAACAACTTAATAAATAAGATTTTAAATAAACAAAAAAAGCCCGTAGGCTTTTAAAGTTCACTATTATTGCTTTTTTAACAATCATATAGATCGTACTATTTTTATATTATGCAACATCTTATAAATTATTATCTATCTATATATAACGCGTTACATGATGGTACTGTTATTTTAGCACCCATTACACTCGTATAAGAATATAATCCTTCATACTCACCATAAAAAGTTACAATATCATCTTCTAAAAATTTAGATTGACCCTCTTTGTAGAAGTAATCAACCATCACAACATCATCCCATAATCCATATGAATCTTCTGTTACTTCAATTCTCATTGTAACACTATCCGTTCCCATAACTTGGATTACTTTTCCTCTAAACTTTATTTTTTTACCCAAATAATTTTGATCATTTCTTGCTAATTCATCGTATGAAATACTTTCGCATTGTGATTTATAAGCTTCTTCACTTAAGGTTGTACATTCTACACTAACATCCGTTGAAATTCCTTTATATGTTATTGTAACCGTAGATGTTTGTGAGGCCGCTAAAGTCACAGGTGTATCAATTTTCCAACCAGTTACGTTACTTTCTGTACCATCTTCGTACTTTGCAGTTACCGTAAATAAAGAAGAACTATTTAATACTGTTCCATCTATGGTTTTTCCATTGTAAACTGCAGAAATAGATTCAACCTTTTTCTTTGTTTCTTTAGTTTTCTTAGATTCTTCCTTCGCTACAGTAGTTTTAGCAGTATCATTACTTGTTGAAGTAGTGTTTCCAGTTGGTACTACTATTATTTCTGCAAAAAACAAAAACACTGATGCAATTAACAAATATAAGCTCTTCTTATGATCTTTTTTTCTAATAAAAGTTACAACTAGCCAAATTAAAGCTATAAAAATAAGTGCAAAACTCATCACTCCTATAAAAGCCCCCAATGATTCAGATGTTCCGCCAATGAAAGCAAGGAAGCAAACTCCTGCAATTTTAAAATACAAATACGCTTTTTCTTTCGATACATCTCCCTCTTTTTTCAATTTGATGATGCCTAATGCTATTAAAGCAATAGCAGCTAACAATAAAATAGTTAACATATTCTTTTTCCTCCCTTATATGCTATATTTTACATTAATGCACTCGTTTTATCAATGCATATTGCACTGGATTATAAGTGTATATTATGTGCGATATTTCCAATAATATATAATTATAAAGATTGGAGTGTCACGAATGGGCTTTAAAATTGAAAAAGAAGAATACGTCAATAAAACATTTCGCATCGAAAAAAAACTTATTGAACAAATGGAAATAATTTGTGATCAAAAGAATATTTCATTAAACAAACTTGTTGTTAAATGTATAAATTACGCTTTAGATAATTTAGAAGAAGATGATGATTAATCATCTTTTTTATTAGAAAATAGATTTCACATAAACAAAAAAAAGCCCGAAGGCTTTTTTTAGTTCATTAAGCTTTACCGATACAACCGAATACTTCCATTCTATCTTTAACACATTGTTTAATAGCTTCTGCACCTGGTGCTAATAATTTACGAGGATCATATCCTTTTCCTTCTAAATCTTTTCCAGCTTCAATGTATTTACGAGTAGCTTCTTGGAAATATAATTGACATTCTGTATTTACGTTTACTTTAGATACTCCTAAAGTGATTGCTTTTTTGATCATTTCATCAGGAATTCCTGAACCACCATGTAATACTAATGGTAATTTTCCAGTTTCAGCTTGGATTGCATCTAATGCATCGAAGTCTAAACCTTCCCAGTTTGCTGGGTATTTACCATGGATATTTCCGATACCTGCAGCTAAGAAATCTACTCCTAAGTCTGCGATTGATTTACATTCTTTTGGATCTGCTACTTCACCTTTACCGATGACACCATCTTCTTCTCCACCGATTGATCCAACTTCTGCTTCTACTGAAACACCTTTTGAATGACATAATTCAACGATTTCTTTTGTTTTTTCAATATTTTCTTCGATTCCATAATGAGAACCATCAAACATGATTGAAGAGAAACCTGCATCTAAAGCAGCTTTAGCTCCTTCATATGAACCATGATCTAAGTGTAAAGCTACTGGTACAGTGATATTTAATGCTTCTACCATTGCTTTAACCATTGCTGCAACTGTTGTATATCCAGTCATATATTTAGCAGCACCTTCTGAAACACCTAAGATTACTGGTGCTTTTAATTCTTCTGCAGTTAATAATACTGATTTAGTCCATTCTAAGTTGTTGATATTGAATTGACCTACTGCATAATGTCCTTCTTTAGCTTTCTTTAACATTTCTGTTGCTGATACTAATCCCATAACAAATCTCCTTTTCTTCTTTTTTCGGTTATATAATACTATCTTTTATATAGAATTTCCATAGTTTTTATAAAGAAATACCTTATTTTCCAAAAGCTTTCAATAATCTTTGACAAGCATCTTCTAATACACTTCGAGGAATTGCAAGATTAAATCTTTCAAAACCTTCTCCACCTGTTCCAAAGATATATCCTTCATCTAACCATAACCCTGCTTTTTCTAGCATTGTCTTTTCAAGTTCATCTTTATCTAAACCACATTCTCTAAAATCAACCCAACCTAAATAAAGGCCTTCAGGTTTTACTAAATGAATATGAGGTAAGTTTTCTTTTAAGAATTCATCAAAATATGTAAAGTTATCATAAACATATTCTAACATTTCATCTACCCATAATTCACATTCATTATAGGCAGTCATACAAGCAATAATACCTAAGAAATTTGGTTCATTAACACCATAACGATTCATTGTTTCTTGATAAGCTTTTCTTAATTTTTCATCCGCAATAATAATATTAGATGTTTGTAATCCTGCTAAGTTAAATGTCTTAGATGGTGCTGTTAAAATAACAGAGAATTCTTTATAACTTTCATCTACATTATAGAAAGGAATATGTACATGATCTCCATAAACAAAATCTTCATGAATTTCATCAACAATGACTAAAACATGATGTTTTTTACAAATTTCACCAATTTGTTTCAATTCATCTTCTTTCCATACTTTACCAATTGGATTATATGGATTACATAAAATAAACATCTTAACATCATTTTCAACAATTGCTTTTTCAAATGCTACATAATCCATTTCATAATAACCATCTTTATAAACCATTTCATTTTCAATGATTTTACGATGATTTAATTCAATTGAAAAATCAAATGGATAATAGACAGGCTTATTAATAATGATTGCATCATTTTCTTTAGTATAAGCATTTACACATAATTTAATGGCTGTAACCACACCTGGTGTTGGTACGATCCATTCTTTATTAACAGTAAAATCATGTCTTCTTTTCATCCATGAAATAACAGCATCAAAATATTCATCTGGCGCAAATGAATAACCATAAACACCTTGTTTAATTCTTTTAACTAAAGCATTTTCAATTTCCTTTGGTGATTTAAAATCCATATCAGCTACCCACATAGGTAAAACATCTTTAGGTTTATTATTAGCTTCAATGGCATCCCATTTAGCACAATTTGTCCCTTTTCTATCTACAACTTCATCAAAATCAAACATACTTTCCCTCCTATAATACTTCTTTATCTTTAAATTCATCTTTTGAAAAATGCATCAAAGTCATTCCTAAAGCCATTGAAAGATTTAATGAATCAATATGATGACTATGAGGAATAAAAATTGATTTTCCATAATCTAAATACTCATCTGGTAACCCACTACTTTCATTACCAAAAACAAGTGAATGATAACCTTCTTTTGGTTCAACCTTATGAATATTGGTTGCTCCTTTTAACATCAATGTATAAATATCATGATTAGGAAATCTTTTCAAATAATCTTCAAAACTATCAAAATATTCAATATTTAAATGAAACATAGCTCCCATCGAAGCTCTTAGTACACGTGGATCAAAAACATCGACACCTGGTCTAATAATCGCTAAATTATAATAATTGAATCCTAACATTGTTCTCATAATTGTTCCCATATTTCCCATATCTCCAGGATTAACAAGAACAACATGATTTCCTTCTTGTAAAGTCATTTCATATTTTTTAATGATGGCAACTGCAAAACAATTATCTTTCTTAGATAATTTTTGAATCGTATTATCACTTTCAATCAATTCAATATGCTTTTCTCTACATATTTCATCAATAATAGGAATTCCTTTATTCTTATAAGAATTACTTTTTATATACACTCTTAAAACAAGATCAGGTCTATTTTTCAACAATTCAATTGTTTCAAAAACACCTAATGTATAAGTATAATCAAAATCTTTCTTATATGCCTTAATTTTCATCCAATAAACCTTCTACTCTCTTTGTTTCTTCTTCCACACTTTCTTTTAAAGAAAGAAAATGTTTTTCATCAAAATTAGCTCCTTGATGAATTAAATCAATTAATTCATCATACTTACGACAAGCTAATTTCATTTGTGAATATTTGATTGTTACATCCAATTCATTTCCTGCATCTGCAGTAATTTTATTAACTTCATGATAAATTTCTTTAAACTTAGCATCTAAGTCTACTTTTTGTTTCTTTCTAAAAAACATCAAGCATTCCTCCCTTGCAAATAATAGTATCACAAATTCATCATAAATTCAGTTAATTTTTAGCTTGTCTTTTGTTATAATGTCTTTCGAGGTGATCCTATGAAATTATTAGCTTGTCCCAAATGTCATCAACAACTTCATTTAGAAAACAAAACACTTAAATGTGAAAACAATCATTGTTATGACATTTCTAAAAGAGGCTACATCAATTTATTGTTAAATCCTGATAAAGCTACCAATAATCCTGGAGATAGTAAAGAATCTTTAGTAGCAAGAAAAGCTTATTTAAATAAAGGATATTATGATCCTATTTTAAATCAAGTTATTGCTTGTATTGATGAATTTAAACATCAAGATACTCTAAATATTTTAGATTTAGGTTGTGGTGAAGGATATTATACACAAGGTTTAAAGAAACATTTTGAAAACAGTGATATTTATGGTTTAGATATCTCTAAAATTGCTATTGATATGGCAACACGTTATCGTAAAGATATTACTTGGCTTGTAGGAAATTCTAAAAATATTCCTATTCTAGATCATAGTTTAGATTTTATTTGTGCTTTATTTACGGTTGTTAATCAAGATGAATTAAAAAGAGCATTAAAAAAAGATGGTTATATTATTCATGTAACTGCCAACAATCAACATTTAATTGAAATTAAAGAATTGATTTATGATGAAATTAAAGTAAAAAGTGATAAATATATTCGTTTAGACTTTAATCAAGTAAAGAGTTATGATTTTAAAGAAAAGGTTCATATTTCTAATTGTGAAGATGCCCTTAATCTTTTAATGATGACACCACACTATTATCATATTAAAAAAGAAAAACGTGGCGTTTTAGATACTTTACAAGGTTTAGATATCACAATTGATATTAAAGTAACTGTTTATGCATTATCATAAAGAAAATAATTATTTAGTAATAGAAATAGATGAAAGAATTCAAGGAATGACCCTTCTTGAATTCTTTCATTATTTACATCTTTCTAAAAAAACAATTCACTTACTTCGTCAAAACAAAGACTATACTTTAAATAATACGTATGTTGATTATCAAACCATCTTAAAAGAAAAAGATTTGCTTTCAATTAAAGCCTATGAACAAGGTAGAGATTTTATTGCACAAGAATCTACACTTGAAATCATCTATGAAGATGACTTACTCTGTATCGTCAATAAACCAAGTAACCTCATTATTCATCCTGATGATAAAAGCAAAAAAGATACTCTTTGTAACTATGTAAGCAATTATTACAAACAAACGCATCAAGACCTTCCTATTCGCTATCTACATCGTTTAGATAAAGATACAACAGGACTTGTAATGTTTTGTAAATGTGCTTTATTACAGCCTTATTTTGATTATATGATTGCATCTAAAGAAATCAAAAAAACTTATCTTGCGATTATTCAAGGACATTTGCCTAAAAAGAAAATAACCATCAACTTACCGATTGGACAAAATCGTCATAGTAAAAATAAAATGTGTATTTCTAAAACAGGTAAAGAAGCAATTACACACTTTAAAGAAATCAAAACAAAAGAAAATTACACACTTATTGAATGTCAAATTGAAACTGGTAGAAAACATCAAATAAGGGTTCATTTAAGTCATCTACATCATCCTATTATAAATGATACCCTTTATGGAAAAGCTTCTTCTAGAATCAATAGAATGGCTTTACATGCATATCGTTTAGAATTCATTCATCCTTTAAGTAATCAATCAATGGTTATTGAATGTCCTCTTCCTTTAGATATGGAAAAGATAATAAAATAAGTAAAAAGAACAATGTAGCGATGATAAACATTGTTCTTTTTTCATAGAAAATAATTATTATGCATTATTTTTTCTTTTTATTTTTCTTGTTCTTTTTTTCTTTTCTTTTTGCTGACTTTTCATCTTCTCCAACAACTCTTGTCTTAGCAAGATAATCATGAATACTTCTTTGAGAAGCAGTACTTAAAACAAAAACTCCTGAAATCATCGTAATAACCATTCCAATTAATTTTAAGTAATAATCAAAATAAAAACCAGTTGCAAGTGTAAGCATTTGTCTTAAATAATTAGTCACAACAATTGCTGAACCTTCTAATAAAAACAAACCAATACCTTGTCTAATAATTAACGTTTTTAAACTCACATCACTGTAATCATCATTATTTACAATTTTTATTTTTAACCAACGTTTTCCAAGTGTTTGCCCTGGATATTTCTTATAAGGAATATAAATATAGTAAATAAAGGCTACAACAATACATAATATCCCTGCAAGATAAGACCAATATGTTGGAAAACCCAAGCTAGGAAAAACATAAAGATCACTAAACATATCCGATCTGCCAGTAATTCCACCATAAAATAAGACAGCAGGAAAACCACTAATAATACCACCAACTGCCCAATCAATAGCATAAGCTATTAAACGTTTACTCACTGGAACTTTTACTGGATTTCTATCTAACCATTTTGTATGTTTAGTCCACAGTAATTGTATTTTAATTAGTAAATAATGCATAATATGTCCTCCTATTTTGAATATAAAGCGTCCATTGCTATTTTAAATCGACGTAATCCTTCTTTTAATTTAGATTGTGGGCATCCTATATTCATTCTTAAATATTTAGAACCACCATAAATTTCACCTTTCATAATACCAATTCCACCAACATTGACTAAAGCATCTTGAATTTCTTCGGTAGTATAAGGTACATCCCTTGCATCAATCCAAGCCAAATAAGTACCATCAGGTATTTTAAATTTAAAATCATGTAATTCTTTCTTTATAAACTCCTCTACAATTTTCATATTTTCTTTAATATAATCATTAAGTTGATCAATATAATCATCACATTGTGTATAACCTATCATTGTAGCATACATCCCAAAAATACTTACAGAATTTAAAAAATCTTTTCTTCTAGTATGCATTAAGAATTTTTCTCTTATTTTTTCATTAGGTACCATCAAATATGATCCAATTAACCCAGGTGTATTAAAGGTTTTACTAGATGAAGCTGCTGTATAAAGTTCATCATATTCATGAATATATGATAATAAAGGAATATGTTTTCTATCCCTTAATTGAATATCCATATGAATTTCATCAGAAATTATTTTTACTTGATATTTTTTGCATATTTTTATAATTTGATCCATTTCTTCTTTTGTCCAAATTCTTCCTGTTGGATTATGTGGTGAACAAAGTAATAATAATTGACATTCTTGTGCTTGTTTTTCAAAAAGATCAAAATCTATTTCAAAGGATCCATCTTTTGATATTAAACGATTAGCCACTAATTGTCTATCATTATCTTGAATAACTGTATAAAATGAATCATACATTGGTTCAAATGTTAGAACTTTATCATGAGGTTGACTTAATAAACGAATCAATAAAGAAACTGAATACATGACTGTTGGACTATATAAAATCCAATCTTCTTCAATATGTGTATGATGTCTTCTTTCAAAATACCCTGTAATAGAAGATTTAAAATCATGATGATTCCAACGTGTATAACCATAAATTTGATGTTTTGCAACTTCAAAGATTTTTTCAGTAATTGGTTTAGGAATAATAAAATCTGTATCAGATATTGAAAATGGTATCAAATCCTTTTTATTAAAACGATCTTGTATATAATCCCATTGCGTACAATATGTTCCTAAACGATTATGAACTTCATTAAAATCATACTTCATTTATTTTTCCTCCAAAATGATATAATCCTTGGTTGTTTTATTTAATGGAACACCTACACCATCAATAATTACAACGTCATCTTCAATACGAACACCACCAACACCAGGAACATAGACTCCTGGTTCACAAGACATCATCATATGTTCTTGTAAAACTGTTTCACTCTTTGAATTTAAAGTTGGTCCTTCTCCATCTTCTCCAATACCTAAACCATGTCCTAGACCATGATTAAAATACTCACCATAACCAGCAGCTTCAATCACATCTCTTGCTGCTTGGTCAACTTCTTTACCTTTAACTCCTGCTTTAATAGCTGCTAGACCTGCTAGTTGTGCTTTTAAAACAACATCATAGATTTCTTTAATTTTTGGATCAGGTTCACCAATAAAACACATACGTGTCATATCTGATTGATAATTTTGATATTGAATACCAAAATCAATCATAATAGGTTCATGTGCTTTTACTTTTCTTGAAGTTGGACGTCCATGTGGTAAAGCTGTTCTTTCACCTGTTGCTACTATTGTATCAAAAGACATTTGTTGTGCACCAGCAGCTATTGAATAATATTGCACTAAAGCACTAATTTCATATTCACTCATTCCTACATGAATGTGATCAATTACTTTTTGATAAATTTCATCAGTAATAGCTATTGATTTTTTCATAGCTTCAATTTCTTCATCTTCCTTAATAATACGAAGATTAGCTATTTCTTGATCCAATAAAAGAACTTCTATCCCTAATTTTTCTATTTCTCGATATTCCTTAACTAATACTTGATACGCTTCTACCCCAAGATTTTTACAATTTTCTTTTTTAAGTATTTCTTCTACTGTTCCTAAATAATTACGTCCTGTTAAATGTGGATTATGTAATATGATTTCTAAATCATGTTCTTTTTCTTTGGCTTCAGTAATATAACGCCCATCCACAATTAAATAACCATGTTCTTTTGTAATCAATACTTGGCACCCACTACCTGTCATCGTATTCATCCATTTTTTTACTGTTTTACTTTTAATCAATAAAGCATCTATATCTTTTTCATCTAAAAATTCTTGTATTTTATTTATTCTTTTTGCCATTTTTAATCCTCCTACAAATAAAGGCAAGTCGAAACTTGCCTATTAATTAGAAGTCTAAGTCTAAATCGTCTAAGATAGCTGCATCTTCTGCACTGATAGCATTAGTTTCTTCTTCTTTATTACCATAAGTCTTTTCATAAGATTTAACAAATGGATACCATATTAAAATAGATAGTATTAATTGTACTGCATTAACAACTATAGACATAGGATCCATATTCGTTAAGAATCCTTCTAGGAATACACCTACATACGGTGGTGTAAAGGTTGAACATTTCATAATACCTAAATACATCGCCCATCCACCTAATGAACCAATAATACCACCACAAATAACAAATGGAATAAAGAACATTGGGTTTAATACAATTGGTGCACCAAATAAAATTGGTTCATTAATTCCAAATAATGCTGGAATAAATGATAATCTACCAACTTGTTTTAAAGCTTTATTCTTGCTCATCAAGCACCAGAATACACAACCAATAGTGACACCACTACCTGTAAAGTTACCAAATGCTGATTCAGGACCTGGAGAGTAGAAGTGAGTTGCTACTCCACCGGCTTGAACAGCAGCAATATTTTCTGCCAAGAATTGAGTCGAAATTGGACTTGTAATTGGACTCAATACTGATGGATGAATACCAAAGAAGAAAATTAAAGCTTGTAACATTTTTAAGAAAGTATAAGCGATTGGATTGTCCATTGATCCTACTAAAGGAGCAAAAATTGCTGTAAAGATTAATGGTGGCATTGTATTTAATACATTGACACAAACAATACGTATAATTAAGAAGAATCCAATAATAATTACTGAAATAGGAATCATTTCAAAAGAACGAGATACGAAATCAGGTACTGTATCTGGCATCTTGATTGTAAAATTTTTCTTTTTACACCAACGGAATAATTCAACAGCGATAAATCCTGCAAACATTGCACAGAATAAACCTTTAGGTCCTAAATAAGTTTTAGAAATTCCACCATCTTCTGTGAATTCTACAACCAACATTAAGAATGATACTAATCCCATTGTTACACATCCAGGAATATCTAACTTATAAGAGTTAGCTAATTGATATGCAATGATTACAGTAACATAAACTGACATTAAAGCCATACCTACATTATAAGGAATATAGATAATATCTAGATTCGCTAAGATCCATTGAGAAACCGCATGATTTTCTCCGATCATATTAGGAATTGCTTCTGGGATCAAACAAAAACTACCAATAATTAACAATGGTGTCATTGCGACCATTGCTTTTTTAACAGCACTTAAATGAACTTCTTTATCCATTTTATCAGCAAGTGGTGCTAAATACTTTTTCATAAAGTTCTCAAATTTTGAGTACATTTATTTTCCCTCCCATAAAATTATTTTTTTAGATCTGCTTTTCTACGAGCAATTAATACTTTTTTCATGACAGTTGCCCCATCCATTTTTCCATATGTTTCTTGATCAACAATTACATAAGGAATCTTACGAGGTTCGATGATAGGTTTTACTGCATCTAATTTGTGTGCTACTTGTGGTCCTAAAACTAAAACATCGCAATTATCTGCTTCTGATTGTAAAATATCGATAGGAATAGCGATAAAATCAAAATCATCATCATTTAGTTTTGCACTTTTATGTACTGTATCTTTCATACTATTCATAAGCATTGTTGTAGAAAGTCCACCAGCACAGCATAATACAATTCTCATTATTATTTACCCTCCTTTGCTTCAAATACATTTATTAATTCCTCAATTAAATCTCTTGCTAATTGAGAAGTCATATAATGGTCTTGTGCATGTACCATTAATAACCCTACTTCTGGCTTATTTTCAGCGCCTGACATTTCGGCTTGAATAAGCTTTGTTTGAACACTATGTGCTTGTAGATCCGCTTCTTTAGCTTGTTCTAATATCTTTCTTGCTTCATCATATTCACCTGTTTTTACTTTCTTCAATGCTTCAAAAGCTAAAGATTTACTTTGTCCAGCTGAAGAAATCAATCCTACAATAATTTGTTCCGTTTCTGTCATTTGTTTATCCTCCAATAAAATTAATAAAATTTTGATAATCTTGATATGTTAAATGATCTATTAAACAATTCACTAATTGTGTTAGACTTTCCAAATCATCACTATGAACAAATGAATAAGATCCATGACAATATCTAAGAGGAATTCCTAAAACAAGTGCCAAACGTCCACCTTTTTCTAAGTGAGCATTTCCAGCATCCGTTCCTCCTCCGCCAAACATATCGCTTTGATAAGGAATGCCATGTTCATTGGCTAATTCTTTAACATATTTAATTAATTTTTTATTTGGTGAAAGCGTCTTGTCGTAATGAACAATCATCGGTCCTTTACCAATCAAACGATGGTTTGTATAGTTTTTAATAAGTTCTGGATTATTTGCAACATCAAGTGCAAAAACAATATCTGGATCAATAAGATGAGTAGCAGTTTTGCCCCCTCTTACACCTACTTCTTCGCTACTTGTTCCTACAAAATAAATATCATTTTCAACATTACCTTGTATTCTTTTCATCGCTTCAATCATGACATAGCATCCTGTTCGATCATCCATTGCTTTACCAGCAAAAACTTTATCTTGAAGTTGTCTTGCTTCACTTGCAAAACATACCATGTCTCCAACATCAATTCCTAAAGCTCTTACTTCATCAACACTATCAACTCCAATATCAACATACATGTCTTTAACATTGCCATTACTATCTTTTGTTACATTTAATAAGCCTTCTATTTTCTTACCCTCTTGGGTTGTAATCCTAACTAGTTGCATTTCTTTACTTTTATTTAGAACTGAACCCAAAGCCACCAAATATACAAACCCAATATCAGAAATATGTCTTACCATAAAACCCACTTCGTCTATATGAGCACAAAACATAATTTTTAAAGGATTGGGTGATGTCCCTTTCTTATGAAAGATAATGCTTCCTAAATGATCACTAAAAACATCATCACTATATTTTGCTAATTCTCGATAAAGAATTGATCTTACCTCATCTTCAACAGAGGCAACACTATCAGCATTGCTTAGTTCTTTTAATAACTCACTATTCATTATTTCCACCTCCTATTTCTTTCATTAAACTCATCATTTCTTCAAAAGAATCAACTTTTGTTAACATTTCAACATAGTTACTCTTTTGCATTAATCGATATAATTTTTTTGTTATTACTTTATATATTTCAACTTGTTCTTTCTTTAAACAAATCATAAAAACTATTTTTATTTCTTTACCATTTTGTATAAATGGTTTCTTTAAAATAGCAACAGAAATCATATTCTTTAGTGCATCTGTTTCAAGAGGATGGGGTATACAAACCCCATTTGTATAAATCGTACTGACATAAGACTCACGCTCAAAAATCATATCAGTATATCCTTTTTTACCGTATCCTTTATCCTCTAATTCTTGACCCATCATCCGAATAATATTTTCATAGCTATCTGCTTCTATAAATTTAAAAAAATCTTTAGAAAAGAATGAATAATACATTGGATTATCTTGAATCAAAGTATAAGGATCATATTCTTCACATTGTAAAATTTGTTTAATTTTAACTAAATCCTTATCATCAAGAAGTTCTTTGATATAAATAATTGGTGCTTTAATTTCTTGAGATAAAGGCATAATTGTAAAAATCAAATCTGGTTGAAAAGCTTTCAATTCATCTTGTTGTAAAAATGAAAATGTCTGTACTTTTGCTTGAGGAAATAATGACTCAATCTGTATTTTGATCATATAAGCACTTCCTCCACCAGATGAACAAACAATTCCAATACGATTATAAGATAACAATTTACCCTGCTTTTCTTTTTCCATATGTGATGCAAAATGCATGGCTACAAAACCAATTTCATCAAAAGTCACTTCGACATGATATTTTTCTCGTAGCATACTACAGAATTGAAGAGCAATATTAAACATCATTGGATATGTAATATTAAGTTCATTAGCAAGTGGATTTTGATATGAAATTTTATTATGTAATCTATCTATTAATAATGAAACATGAGCTAATAACATTTTCTTAAAATCTTCATCTTCAAGAAACTTTGTATTATATTTTTCATCTATTTGTTTTATAAATTCTTCAATATCTTCTTTTAAATAATTTGTAAAAGAAATTGAACCTATTTCTCTTTTTATATTTTTTTGTAAAACTTCTAAAATCTCTTCTATGCTTTTTTTGCTTAATCCTATAGCATATTTCTTCTCTAATATTCCAACTAAGAATTCAACAATTCGATTGATTTCATCATTTTTATCAAAAATAAATTCTTCCTTTTGTTCATCTTGTCTATGTGCAATATAAACAACGATTTTTAAATACTCGATCACATTTAAAAGTTCATTATAGTTAATTTTTAATCCTTCTTTATTCAACTGTCTGATTAACTTTTGTTCAATATCATTAAATTCTTCAACAATATCATTCACTGCTGTTTGAATAAAAACATTTTGATTTAAATATTCTTCAACTAAGTACTTTTTAAAAGGTGTCAATTCATAACGTAACAAAATACCATAATGTGTTTTTCTTTCTAATTCAAAATGATAACTCTTTGCTAGATTTTCAACATCATTCATATCATGCTTTATAACAGTTTTAGATACTTGAAAAGTATCAGCAATGTTATCCATTGAAATATATCCTGTTTGAATAGCAAGATAAGCTAAAATTTGTGCTGGTCTTTCTTTAACATGAAAATAAATACCTTCATTTAAGCTTTCCATAAAATCTTTAAATAATTCTTCATTTGTTATTTCTAAAAGATAACCAGAACCTCTTTTGTTATGAAAAGTAAAACCTTTTCTAGGAGAAATACGCATTAAGTATGATAAGTCATTTTGAATCGTTCTTTTTGAAACATCATACTTTTGAACAAAATAATCTAACGAGAGATATATATTTGAATTTATGAAATCTTTCATGATTAGATACATTCTCATTGGTATTTCCACCTTTCTCTATCTTTATTATATCAAAATCAAATTTCACAAAAAGGAAACCTTCTACATTTAAAAATGCAATAATTTTCCTAATGTTATCTAAAAAAGATATTAAAGTTAATTTTAACATCTCCTCATTTAAAAACTCAAATATTACACAATCTGAAAACAAAAAAGATCTAACAACCGTTAGACCTCTATACTATTTAATCAAAGTATGTGATTTTTAAGTCTTTAAAGAAAGCTTCTGTTCCAATATCTACAAATAAACCAATATTTCCTCTCATTGATTTATCATGAATCATTTGATCAACTACCAATAATGGTTGAGGATCATCGTTTAAATAAAATGTAGCTTTTTCATCTTCAATAACTGCTTTTAAACTAATCCATTCATTTAAATCAATATCTACTTGATTTTCATATTTAGTAATACCATGTTCTCTAAAATAAGCAAATGTATATGTTGGATAAGAAAAATATTGACAACCATGTTGTTTTCTTACCGGATCATCACATTGTCTACCATTTGTTGGTCTTACATAAAACGATTCAAATTTTGTATCATCTTCATTAATACGATAAGCAATACCAATAAATCCTCTTGCAAAATCAGGAGCATCTTTCAATAAACGACTTAACATCTTAACTTCAATAATTCCATTATGAAATGATGAATCAATTAATTTAGCGTATGTATTTTCATCATATTCATTAATCTTTCCACTTTTAACAACTCTTAAAACCTTTTCATTATCAATCACTTCATTTGAAATATGTGTATAATTTTCTTTCCAATTTTCTTTATTAATCATTTCTTATCCTTCCTTTCAATCACATCATAAAGTATCTTTTTTATTTGGTAAAGTAGGCACTTTTTTGTAACCTTGATTTAGCACTTGATTAATTTGAGTGCTAAAAAGTTCACATTCAGTTAACATAACAGACTATAATACAAATTAGCACAAGGATATGGTGAGTGCTAAAGGAGTGAATAATATGATTAAACCATTGCATAAATTTGTATTAATTAAAAAAGAAGAAAAAGAAAATAAAACAGCGAGTGGAATTGTTTTATCTACAGAAAAGAAAGAAATTCCATCTATTGCAAGCGTGATTGCTGTAGGTGATGAATGTACTTCTTCTTTAAAAGAAAATGATCGTGTTATTTATAAAGAATATTCAGGAACTAAGGTTACTGTAGACGATCAAGATTATATTGTTATTGATGAAAAAGATATCATTGCGAAATTTGAATAAGGGGGCAGATATTTATGAGTAAAGAAGTAAGATTTTCAAATGATGCGCGTCAATCGATGTTAAAAGGTGTTAATGTTTTAGCAGATGCTGTAAGTGTAACATTAGGTCCTAAAGGACGTAATGTCGTTTTAGATAAAGGTTATGGTTCTCCATTAATTACAAATGATGGTGTAAGTATTGCTAAAGAAATAGAACTTGAAGATAAATTTGAAAACATGGGTGCTAAACTTGTTTATGAAGTAGCCAATAAAACAAATGATGTGGCTGGTGATGGTACTACAACAGCAACTATTCTTGCTAGAAATATGATTGTTAATGGTTTAAAAGCTGTTGATAAAGGTGCTAATCCTGTTTTAATGCGTGAAGGTATTGAAAAAGCTGGTAAGGCTGTTGCAGATGTCGTTTTGAAGAATTCACATAAAGTAGAAACAAATCAAGATATTGCTTCAGTAGCAACAATTTCTGCTGGTAATGAAGAAATTGGTCAATTGATTGCTTCAGCAATGGATAAAGTTGGTAAAAATGGTATTATCAATGTTGATGAATCAAATAGTTTTGATAATGTTTTAGAAATCAATGAAGGTATGCAATATGATAAAGGATATGTTTCTCCATATATGGTAACAGATCATGATAAAATGACTGTTGAAATGGAAAATCCTTATATCTTTATTACAAATCATAAAATTAACAATTTACAAGAAATCCTTCCAATTCTTGAACAAATCGTTCAAAGCAACAAACCATTATTATTAATTGCTGATGATTATGAAAATGAAGTTATTTCAACTCTTGTTTTAAATAAATTAAGGGGTACATTCAATGTCGTTGCTACTAAAGCTCCTGGATTTGGTGATAACCAAAAAGAATTATTACAAGATATTGCTGCTTTAACTGGTAGTACCTTTATTAATAAAGATATTTCAATGGAATTAAAAGATGTTACTCTTGATCAATTAGGAACAATTAAAAAAGTTATTGTTACAAAAGATCATACAACTATGATTGCTGGTAATAATCAATCAGATAGCTTAAAACAACGTATTGAAAGTATTGAAAATCAATTAGCTAAAACAACTGCTTCTTATGATCAAAAACAATTAAAAGAACGTTTAGGTAAATTATCAAATGGTGTTGCTACTATTAAAGTAGGAGCAACTACTGAAAGTGAATTAAAAGAAAAGAAATTACGTATTGAAGATGCTTTAAATGCCACTAAAGCTGCCGTTGAAGAAGGTATTGTTATTGGTGGTGGAGCTGCTTTAGTAGAAGCTTATAAAGAAGTTAAACCTCAATTAAAATCTGATAATGTTGATGTCCAAAAAGGTATTCATATTGTCATGGAAGCCTTATTTGCACCAATTCAACAAATCGCTGAAAATGCTGGATATAACGCTGAAGATATTGTTGAAAATCAAAAAGCTGCTCAAAAGAATTATGGATTTGATGCTAAAAATGGTCAATGGGTCGATATGTTTGAAAAAGGTATCATTGATCCAACTAAAGTCACTCGTAGTGCTTTATTAAATGCATGCAGTATTGCTTCATTGTTTATTACAACAGAAGCTGGTATCGCTGATGCAAAAGATACTTCTGCCACTCCTGCAATGCCAACTCCTGCAATGTATTAATAAATATTGAAAGTGGTCCGAAATGACCACTTTTTTCTTGTATATTTTCCTCAACAAATAGTATAATATAATAAAGTATATTATGATATACTTTATTATATTATACTATTCTATTTGAGAGGAGCTTTCAAAATGTTTATTGGGAGAAAAACTGAGTTAAAACAACTTAATGAACAATATAATTCAAACCGTTTTGAATTTGCCGTTATTTATGGTAGGCGAAGAATTGGAAAAACATCCTTAATTCAAGAATTTATCAAAGACAAAAAAGCTTTATTTTTTACCAGTCTAGAAACAACCCAAAAACAAAATTTAGTAAATTTAAGTCAAGTTATTTTACAAAGCAGCTTAGATGATATCACTTTTAATTCTTTTCAAGCAGCTTTAGAAAATGTTTTTGAAAAAGCAAAGAAAGAGAGAATTATCTTTGTTATAGATGAATATCCTTACCTTGCAAATACATATCCTGCGATTTCATCTATCCTACAATTACTTATTGATAAAAACAAAGAAGATTCTAAACTCTTTTTAATATTATGTGGTTCTTCTCTATCTTTTATGGAAGAGCAAGTTTTAGGATACCAAAGTCCATTATACGGAAGAAGAACTTCTCAATACAAAATAAAACCCTTTTCTTTTTTCGAAACTTGTGATTACTTCAACTCATTTTCTTATGAAGAAAAAGCGTTTATTTATGGACTAACCTCTGGCATTCCTCTTTATATTTCACTATTTCATGAAAATAAATCATTAAAACAAAATATTATAGATATCTTTTTATCAAGTAATGGTTATCTTTTTGAGGAACCCACAAATTTAATTAAGCAAGAATGTCGTGATCCATCAACCTATAATTCAATTATTCAAGCGATTGCCACAGGAGCAACAAAACTTTCAGAAATATCCAATCAAGTAGGAATCGAAACAGGATTATGTACAACTTATATAAAAAAACTTATTTCTCTTGGAATTATTATCAAGGATTATCCTATTTATAAACCTTCTAAAAAGCAAACTATTTATTTATTAGAAGATCACATGTTTCAATTCTGGTATAAATTTATTTTACCTAATATTTCTTTAATTAATATTGGAATGGGTGAAAAAGTTTATGAAAAAATAGAGCCACATTTTTATGAGTTTATGGGTTATATATTTGAAGATATATGTAAACAATACTTATGGCTTCTTAATATCCGTGAAGAATTACCTCTTTTCTTCTTAAAATTAGGAAGATGGTGGGGAAATGATCCACGTATCAAAGCAGAAGCAGAAATTGACATTTTAGCTTATAATGATGAAAATCAAATTTTATTAGGTGAATGTAAATGGAGAAATGAAGAAATAGATAAAAAAGTTTTAGAAAAAGCAATTTTTAGAAGTGAGCTTTTCTCTTTTCCAAATAAATTTATCTATTTGTTTTCTAAAACAGGCTTTACATCTTATTGTTTAGAATACGCTAAAACCAATCCATCTATTCATCTTGTTACCTTTCAAGATATTATAAAAGCTTATGAAAATAATCAATCATAAGCTTTTTTACTATATCGTCCCGTTATAGTAAAATGTGTTTGTTCTTCAACCTTAAATTCTACTTTAAAACAATCATTTTCTTGTCCATAATATAAATCCACATTGCTCTCAGGAGCAATTTCTTTTTGATAATGCATTGTCATTTCCCCAATAAAATACTTTTCTAATACTTCTTGAGGAATTAAATCCATGACCCATTCAAGATATCTTGCATTATTCATATGTTTATTCAAATCAATGTCACTATATAAAACATGGCGTGAAGTGATCTTATACGTTTCTAATTCTAATAAAGATTCATATTTTTCAACAAAACTCTCATATTCTTCACATTCAGGAATCGTAATACCCACTTTTTGTGGTCTTACAATTCTCCTTTTTTCAATATCAATAAGTGTCCAAATAGAGTAAACGCCACCAATGACTTCATTATTGACTTTTAAATCATAAGTTCTAAAATACTGGATTTTTCTTTCTCCTTTTGCACGTGTAGAAACTGTTAATTTTTCTCCTACTAAAAGCGGTCTTTTTAATTTAACTGTTTGTTTAACTAAGACCCAGCCATATTTTCCATTAAATGATTCATTCCATAAACCTATCTCTATTGCATTTTTAGTTGCAAGATTGGAAAGCTTTGATAATAAATCAGCATATTTATATTCTCCATAGTAATCTACATTTTGATACTCTATTTCATATTGTTCACTTGTTTCACTATTTTTCATTTTTTCTCTCCAAAATGTTTATTTTTTATTAAATTAATAATAATATATTTATAATCAAAAAGAAAGGATAGAAAACATATGAAGAAAACTAATAAGAAAAAAATATTATTTATTTCAATAATTTCCTTAATCACAATATGCTTACTTTTTTATTTTATTTTTTCTTATTTTTCTACCCCTATTCAACCACGAACAGTACATAAAAAAACTAAAAAAGATCCTTCATATCCAACCGTTTCCCTTGTTGCTGTAGGCGATAATATGATTCATGAAAATGTTTATCAGTATGCTCTCAAACAAGGAAATAATACAACATATAATTTTAAACCTTGTTACCAACACATAAAAAAATATATTTCTAGTCATGATTTAGCTTATATCAATCAAGAAACATTAATTGCTGGTGATTCTTATGGTATTAAAGGTTATCCTAACTTCAATTCTCCAGAATCTTTAATTGATGATTTACAAGATACTGGTTTTAACATGGTTTCTAGTGCTACAAATCACTCTATGGATTTAGGAAAAGATGCTTTAATATCTTCTGCTCATATTTGGAAACAACATCCTGATATTTTATTTTCTGGTTTATACGAAAACCAAGAGGATCGTCAAACAATAAGAGTTATTGAAAGAAATGGTATTCGTTTTAGTTTTTTAGCTTATACTTTTGGTGTTAATGAAACTAAAAATTATAAATCTATTCAAAAACAGTTAAAAACTTATCCTTATATATTAGGTCAATTAGATAAGGAACAAATTAAAGAAGATGTGACTAATGCTAAAGCACAAAGTGATGTAGTCATTGTAGCTGTTCATTGGGGTAAAGAAGGACATAGTGAGTTATCTTCTTTACAACAAGAATATGCTCAATATTTTGCTGATTTAGGAGTAGATGTTGTGATTGGAAATCATCCACATCTTATTCAACCTATTGAAAAGATAAATAATACACTTATTATTTATTCTCTAGGTAATTTTTTAAGTACGATGAAAGATGTATATAATCAATTAGAAGGTATGGTTTCCCTTGATTTTGTTAAAAAGGAAGATGGTATCAGTATTGAAAACATTCAATATATACCATTAGTTAATCATTATAATAACGATGTAGTTACTATTTATCCACTTAAAGACTACACTGCTTCACTGGCTAGTCAACATAATATTTTAAAAGACCAAACTAATATTGTTAAAGAATTTAAAAACTATGTAAAACAAGTCATTAATAATGATGATATTAAAATAGAAATGTGAGGTTTATATGAAAAAAAGAATTGGTTTATTATTCCTTATTATATGTATCATTACAGGTATTGTCTTTTTCTATCCTAAAAACAATACAAAAGAAATCAAAAAGACAACAAAGAAAAAAACAACTGTCATAAGTTATTATCATCAAGAAAACAAAAAGCGCTATGAGGAATATCAAAAACAACATCCAGATCTAAGTCAAAAAGAAGTCATTACTCTTGTAAATATGAACCGTGATTTTGATTTCTATGGAAAAATCATTAAACAAGAACACCCTAATGCTTTAAATACAATCGTTAATAAATATTATCAATTAGATGAAACCTATGAACCAAGTGATCTTGTTGAAATCAATACCAATGCTGGAACTTATGGTAGTCCTTATAGTAAACATACTGCTAGAAAAGTTGTTTACGATGATTTTCAAGCTTTAAAACAAGCATGTGCTAATAAAGGCTTTGAATTATATGTAGCTTCTGGTTATCGTTCAACTACATGGCAAAAAGAAATTTATAATCATATGGTAGAAACTTATAGTGTAGAAAGAGCAGATGAAACGTGTTCACGTCCTGGACATAGTGAACATACAACGGGGTTAGGTTTAGATATTGCTTTAGATCAATATAAATTCGAAGAAGTAGAAAAGCACCCTCAATATACTTGGTTTTTAAGTCAATTAAGTCAGTATGGTTTTATCTTACGTTATCCTAAAGATAAAGAAAATTTAACAGGCTATAGTTATGAAGCATGGCATATTCGTTATGTAGGAAAAGACCTTGCTCAAAAGATAGAAAAAAGTGGACTTACTTTTGATGAATATTATGCTAGAAACTATTAAGAAGATAGCAAGCTATCTTCTATGTTTCCAATATTCAGTTACAGGAATTTCAGGATTACTTTCATCCCATGGCATTTCATGTCTTTCAAAATAGCCAATCACTTGTTTATCATGATTACGAACAGGAACAAAGAATTCTCTTTCTCCTGTTTTTTTATTATATGTTTCAAACATCTCATCTTCACCAGCATCAGCTCGTTTTAAAAATTCTTCTATTTTAATTTTAGAATTTTCATTATGACAATTAAATAAACTTTGATTGATTTGTACACGACTTCCATATCTTTCTTTAGCTGTTTTATTCATATAACGAACAATATGTTGACGATCAACAAAAACGATTTCATAACTATAAGCATCTAAAATACTTTCTAATATTTCTTTAGTAATTTCCATAGCTTTCTCCTTCTTTATTTAGCTTTATTGTAGCATAAAGAATCATGTCCTAATTTTTTAACTATACTATTTTTGTTTTTTCTTGTATAATAATAGGGTATTATTTAAAGGAGTGTCTTTTATGGGAGATTTAAAATATTTAGTGCCTATTTTAGTAGCTGTAATTTTAGTGTGGATTACTTATCTTGTCATTAATTTCGTAGCTACAATTATTAAAACAAAGAAGAAAGATGATACCATGGTTTGTGGTTTAAACATGCAAGGAAAAGTATTTTACAGTATACTTATTGTTATTTACTTAATAATGTTTGTTTATTGTGTTTATTACATGATCTCACATTTACTAAATGGTGATGTTGATCATGTTTATTTACCATTAAATGTTTTAACAATTTATTCTTTTGTTTTCTATCTAATGATTCAGTGGATTATTTTCTTTGGACAAAAACAAGTTTTAATTGGTCGTGTTTTATTTGATTATAGAAAAATCAAAAGAGTTACTTATCCAAAGAAAACGAAATTACGTTTTACATATGGACAAAAAACATTAGAAACATATATTCGTTTTATTGATGATTCAATTCTTAAAAAATCATTACAAAGAACAAGATAAAAAGCAATTTCAAATGAAATTGCTTTTTTACTTAATAGGAATCCAGATATTATGATAATTAAAATATTCCTCTTCAGGTTTCCACATTGAAACAACTTGAGAAATAACATCTCCTGCTAACTGAAGATTATTTTTTTTCATATAGTCAAATGCTGGCTTTAAAACTTCATACGTAAGAATTTGACTTGAACGTGATGAAATCGTCATATAAAGACATAATTGTTCAGGGTAATAATGAACATATTCACTTTCCTTAATGTCTAATAATCCTGCAAATTCCTCTTCAACGCCTATCCCATAATAAAATTCCTTATTTTCATTTTCTATATGTTCTTTAGGAAAAAGAGCTGTTGAAAAGACAAAAGGTATTTTTTGACAAAATTCTTTAAGCTCTTCTCGTTCTTCTTTTTTCAAATCAATTGTATAACATTTTTGAGTATCGATTCGATAAATTCCCGGTCTTTTTTGTAACGTAAAATTTAAATTTTCACTACGACTAATAAGTTTTCGATTGGTACGTAATCTTTTTAATAAATTCATTTGATAAATAATATTTTTTTCAATGATCTGTTCTTGCTCTTCTAATAAATCATCGATTTCCTCTAAAGACTTACTTTGAAGTACTCCTGCCGTTTCTTCAATCGATAAACCAAAACCAAGATAACAACGTGCACGAATCAACATATGAAGATCCCATGTCGTATAATAACGATATCCTGTTTCTTGATCATGAATAGGCGCAATGATTCCTTTTCTTTCATAATAACGGATTGTTTCCGCTGTAATTCCTAGTATTTTAGCCAATTCTCCAATTGTATATGTATTGTACATAATTCACCAACCTTCAAACAGTTTTAAAGTTTTCGCCTTATTATAACATATATCTTTATTTTTTTACTGATTTTGACCTTATTTTACCCCCTTGACTCTCAAATCATTTGAGAGTTTAAAATGACTTTGTTAAAAAAATAACATGTAATGTTAAATAAATAACAAAGGGAGAGAAAAATTATGGAAGAAAAAAAAGTTGTTCTTATCACAGGTGGAGCAATGGGACAAGGTCGTGCTCATGCTTACAAATATGCTGAAAATGGTTTTAATGTTGTTTTAGCTGATATGTTAGATCCATCTCATGAAGCATTTAAAGAAACAATTGCAAATTGTGAAGCTAAAGGAGCAAAAGTTTTAGCTAAAAAAGCAAATATTACTTCTACTGAAGATATGGAAGCTTTATTTGCAGCAGCTTGGGAAACATTTGGTCGTTTAGATGTTGTCATCGCTAATGCTGGTGTTATCAACTTTGGTTACACTTGGGAATTAACTGATGAACAAGTTGAAAAAGTTATGGATATTAACTTAATTGGTACTTGGCGTACTGATAAATATGCTGCTAAATATATGTTAAAACAAGGATTTGGTCGTATTATTAATATTTCATCAACTTCTGGTTTATATGGTACTCCTCAATTAGCTACTTATTGTATGAGTAAATGGGGTATCTTAGGTTTAACTAAAACTCTTGCTAAAGAAGTTGGATCTAAAGGAATTATTGTTAATGCTTTATGTCCTACTAAAGTTAAAACTCCAATGTGTGAAACAATGGATTATGTTAAATTCATTAATGATTTAACTGGTAAAGATTTCAAATCTGTTGAAGAAATGTATGCTGGTGTTCCATTCCTTGAAGTAGAAGATATCGCAAGTATGGTTTATTGGTTAGGAACTAGTAGAGAAGCTGGTAAATTCAACGGACAAGGTGTACCACTTGATTTAGGTACTTTACAATAATAAGGGAGAAAATAGAATATGAAAATTACAAAAGCAACACGTTGGCGTGTTTTTGCAGGGGTTTGGATTCAAAGTTTATTCACTTCTGCCACTGCATTCTTTAGTTTATTCTGTTTGCCATTTTGTAATCAATTTGGATGGAGTAATTCAGATTTTTCAATGGCATACACAATTTATATGTTTATCTACTGTGCAGTAGGTTTCCTTGGTGGTATTTTAGCTGAAAAATTACAACCAAGAGTTGCTATTTATATTGGTTTAGTTTTATTTGCTGGAGGATGGATCTTAACAGGTTTTGCTTCATCTATTCCATTCTTATATATTGCTTATGGTGTTATTGCTGGTGCTGGTGCTGGAACAATTTATCCTGCATGTTTACCAACAGCTTTAAAATGGTTCCCAGATAAAAGTGGTTCTATCTCTGGTTTAGTTCAAGCTGGAGCTGCTTGTGGACCTTTCATTATGTCACCAATCGCTCAAATGTTAATTGATAACTTTGGTGCACCAATGGCTTGTAAAATTTTAGGTGTTGTTTTCTTAATTGGTGTTGGAGCTGTTGCTTGGATGATCGTTCCTTGTCCTGATGGATGGACTCCTGAAGGTTGGGTACCAAGTGCACAACAAAGCAAAGAATTACATACAAAAGATTATAATATTCCTCAAATGGTTAAAACTCCAATTTTCTGGGTATTATTAGTAATGTTTATTTTCGCTAATGCTGCTGGAACTATGATGGTTTCTGCTACATCACCAATTGCTCAAACTCAAATTGGTTTATCAGCTATGGATGCTGCTTTATGTGTAAGTTTAATGACTTTATTTAATATGTTTGGTCGTTTATCATTTGGAGTTATTTATGATAAGTTAAAAGGATGGAATTCATTAATTCTTGTCTTAATCTTAAATGGTATTTCAATGATTATGTTAACAATTGCTCATTCATTTGCATACTTTGTTGTATGTATTGCTTTAGTTGGTTTCTCATTTGGTGGATTACTTGTTGTTTTCGCACCAATGGTTAAAACAATCTTTGGTTCTAAATATTATAATAGAAACTATGGTTTAATCTTTATTGGTTATGGTATTGGGGCTTTCGTTGGTCCTAAGATTTCAGCAAGTTTCTTTGATGCTACAGGATCTTATGTAATGGGATTCATTGGTTCAGCTATTCTTGCTGCAGTTGCAGTATTATTAGTTGTCGTTGCTAAAAAACTTGCAAACAAAATGTTAAATGCATAATTTTAAAGGGGTGAATTTTCACCCCTTTATTTTATATTTTCCTTTTCCTTCTTTAATAATTATTTCTTCATCACAAAGTTTCTTTAAAACTCTTTGTAACTGCCTTCGGCTACAATGAAGATAGCTTGTAGCTTCTTCTATACTACTTAATGAACCTCCACAATAATAGTTCATATAGTAAAGAAAACGTTCTTCTACACTTTGATAAACAAATTGATTGGTTGAAGATTGTTTTAATTTAGATGCTATTGAATTTAAAAGTGTATGGAGAAATTGAAAATCTTGATTAAGTTCTTCTTTATACTCTTTCAAAGAAAGTGCTAATGTTTTTACCTTTGTTTTTGCTTCAGCAAAAAACATCGGGTTTAAATCATCTACAAATTCCATATCTCCTAAAATACATAATTCTTCACTTTGAGAAACAATTGTTTGTCTTCCTTCTTGATCAATAAAAGAAATAAGTAATGTTCCTTCTAATACAAATTGAATATATTGTGTTTTTTCTAAAGGATTGATGATGGTTTCACCTTCTTCATATTCAATAATTATAAATTCATAATTATTAGAAAAATAATCTTCTATGCAGTATTCTTTTTTTATTTTGTTTATTAATTTTTTATCATATATTTTCTTCATATTTCTATTGTGACACATGTCACAATAATTGACAATTCTTTTTGTTATACTTCATTAGAAAGAGAGGAATTTATATGAATAATAATGATTTATTTGAAAAAGCACCAATATCTAAAGCTTATTTTAAACTTGCTTTACCTGTTGTATTAAGCATGGTTATTTCTTTAGTCTATAATATGGTTGATACATTTTTTGTGGCACAAACGCAAAATACAAACCTTGTCGCTGGTGTTTCTTTATGCGCCCCAATCTTTACCTTAATGATTGCTTTGGGCGATATTTTTGGTATTGGTGGAAGTTCTGTTATTTCCCGTTTATTTGGACAAAAACAAGATAAAGAAGGAAAGAATGTTAGTGGTTTTTGTTTTTATGGAGCCATTGTTTGTGGAATTATTGTTTCAATTATTATGATGATTGCTAAAAATCCTATTTTAGCACTACTTGGAACAAATAAAGCAACACTTCCTTATGCCAGTCAGTATTATACTTATATGGCACTAGGGGCAACTTTAATTATTGTTTCCTTAACACCTAGTAATTTAATGAGAACAGAAGGACTAGCAACAGAATCTATGATTGGAACAATTACGGGTTCAATTGTAAATATAATTTTAGATCCACTTTTCATTTTATATTTTAAAATGGGAGCTGGTGGAGCAGCGATTGCGACTATCATAGGTTACTTTGCATCTGATCTTGTTTTTATTTACTTCTATTTAAAAAAAAGTAAAAAATTAACAATTTCATTAAAACATACACAAATCACTAAAACCGAATTAATTTCTATTTTTACAATTGGTATTCCTGCATCTATTACTAATTTAATGTCTAGTTTTGCAATGGCTATGACAAACAATTATTTAGTAAACTTTGGAAATGATAAAGTAGCCGCTATGGGCATTGTCTTAAAAATTAATATGATTGTTTTACTTGTAATGATTGGTTTTGCTTTTGGGGCTCAACCTTTACTTGGTTATAATTATGGTGCACGTAATACAAAACGTTTAAAAGAAATTATTAAATTTGATTTACTTGTAGAAATCACTTTTGCTATTATTACATCTATTGTTTTAGCGTTATTTACACCATCATTTATTAAAATCTTTATGAATGATTCTACAATTATTCATACAGGAACATTAATGTTAAGATTTTTACTTTTATCTTCTCCTTGTGTAGGAATTATTTTAGTTTTTACAACTTTATTTCAATCAGAAGGAAAAGCACTTCCTGCTTTATTACTTTCTATAGGTAGACAAGGTATTGTTTTTGCTATTTGTATTATTGTTTTATCTCATATATTTGGTTATTATGGTATTATTTGTAGTCAAACAATCGCTGATGTTTTAACTGCAATTATGGCACTTATTTTATATAAAGCATATCAATAATAAAAAGATATCACTATCAGATATCTTTTTATTTTAATATATTTACAATCTTTTCTATTTGTTTTTTATTAAGATTTTGTCTTCCCTTTGTATGTAATATAATATCTATTTCACTTTCATCATTGATTGTATAATCACTTTCTATTGGACTATTCATATTTACAAATAACACATAACCATCTATCCATAAATAAACACCATAAATATGTAATAACTCTTTTAACAAATAAATTTCCCTTTTTACCTGTTTAATAGGATTTCTTACTTCTTTTACATATTCATTGTTTCCACTACTTATTTTATACTTACTCCAATATTCATCATCTTCATTTCCTTCAAGTTCGCCACTATAATTCTTTACTTCAAAAATAAAAACACCATTTCTATTAATAACAACATAATCTAACTCTGTTTCTTTTCCATGAACAGTAATTTCTACATTATTAAGAATAATATCTTGATCATTAAGATATTGATGAATAATTTTACCTGCAAGTATCTCTCCTTCTTTACCTGCTCTTTCTTTTCCATCTTCTTCAGTACGTATAAATAATAAACAAATCAGTAAAATTACAAGTATAAATAATATTATTTCTATATTCATAAGCATCACCTACATCATTATAACAAAAAAATTACAAGGCTTATGCACCTTGTAATCCTTTTATATCTTGATCAGTAATTCTTTTACCTGCTTCTATTTTATTAATGACCTTAATAATACCATTTAAAGATTTTTTATTTGGTTTAATAGTATCACATTTTTTACCTTTCATAGAATAAGTTTTATATGATATTTCTGATTCTCCTGTAAGTTGTACATTATACATTTTCCATTTAGCCATATCATCTAATTGCATTTGTACAAGTGATTTTATATCTTCTGAAGACATATTTGTTTCAAAGCATCCTTCTACAGCTTGTAAAATATTTGAATAGTTTGTAATAATTTTAGGAGAAATTGCTTTATTGATCATTGCCTTAAGTAATCTTTGTTGATTTCTTCCTCGATCAAAGTCACCTCTAGGTAAAGAATATCTTTCTCTAACAAAGCATAATGCTTTATCACCATTCATTTCATTAATTCCTTTTTTAATATGATAATGTCCATGTAAGGTTGTAAAATCATATGGTGAATCAATGGTAACCCCACCTAAAGCATCTATAATATTTGTAATTCCACTAAAGTTTGTTTTAGCATAATAATTCACTTTTAAATCTAAGAAATCTTCAATTGTAGAAATCGTTTCATTAATTCCATACATTGCTGAATGGGTTAATTTATCCATTTTACCATTTTTATGCAAATTAACTTGTGTATCTCTAGGAATAGAAACAATTAATATTTGTTTTTGAATTGGTGAAACACATACTGCTAAATTGACATCAGCTCTTGAAATTGCTGAAACAGTACCATAAGTATCTATACCTGTCATATAAACAATAAATGGATTTTTAGTCACATTTGTTTCTTGTGTCACTGAATTCAATTTTTCTTGAATCTCTACTTTATATAAACTTTTTAAATTTTCAGAAATTCCTTCATGATTAGCTTCCAATAAAGCCATATAAGCATTATCAGCAACAATGACATCAACATCTTCATCCATAATAGCATCACCTAATGAAGAATAATCTTTATAATCTTTTGTTTGAAATTCCTTTTTTGTTTTATCTTCAATTTCAACAATAGCCGATGTAATATTCTTTGATCCTTTTTCAGAAGCAATCCCAATTTCTGTATTATCCTCTATATCACTTAAACTTTGATAAATGCTATCTTTTTTAACATACATACAAATAACTCTTGTTTGTGTAAAAGAACCTGTAATATTAGATAAAAAACTATTTCCTTTAAATGCCATTACTGAAACAAATCCTAAAGCAATACTTAACGCTAAAGACAACAGTTTTCCAAAAATCAATCTTGCATATTTATTTTCTCGTTTTCTTTTTTTAATACCTGATTTAATTAATAATGAACTTAAAAGCCACAATAAAAAAATAATAACAACAAGACCTATAAAATACTTAAATGGTAACATTTTTAATCTATAAATAAATCCTAAAAAGATTATCGAAACAATAAACTGTATTAATAATAAAACACGTCTTGAAAACAACTTAGACATAAAACTTCTTTTCTTTTTCTTAGCCATTAAAACACCCTCTTAACAGAAATCATTTTAGCACATCAGTAGTACTTATTCAATTCAAGCTATAAGACATAAAATAACAAAAAAGAACTAGATTAACTCTAGTCCTCCATCTTTTCATTTACAGGATCAATACCTTTTCTTTGTAAAATAGCATGTACAACATTTCTTTTACCACTTTCACTTCCTGCAGAAGTACATGTTGATAAAGTAATCACTGATTGTACTTGAGATTGATCAAAATCTACATTAATAGAAGATGTTTTTACCATTTCTTGTACAAATGAAGCTGTATCAACAATATGTGTATTATATAAAACACTTGATTCAGAAATAATATGTCCTACAACTACTTTATATTGGCTCACTGTCCCATCTGGTAAATAAATATAAACATAAGGATGTTTTTTAGCAAAACTTTGATCTGTATATGATTTAATATTATTAAACATTGAACCATTTTTCATATTATGTCCATATATAACTGTATTAAAATCATTAAACGGATCTTCATTTTCACTTGCTACAAAAATACTTCCTGCATTTAATTTTTTATGATCTATATCACTATGAATATATGTATCATTTGTTTCACCTTGTAAAACAGGATAATTCACATTTGTATCAGGAATTTGAATCCACGCTTTTACATCTTTATTTCTTTGTAAAAGCTCATCCCAATTAATTTGCAAATAACTTTCTTTTTCTTTAGAATCAGTTTCTTTGGTATAAGTTTTAGCAATTTCACCATAATCATCATCTATTTTTTTATAATTCAAATAAATATTAACTAAATTATACGCTGAATAACAAAATACACAAACACAGACAGTAAGTAAAATATATCTAATTGCTTTTTTCATTATACATTAAATTTAAACAACATGATGTCTCCATCTTGACCTACATATTGTTTACCTTCTTGTCTAATTTTTCCAGCTTCTTTTAAAGCTTGTTCACTACCATATTTTACTAAATCATCAAAACTATAAGTTTCTGCTTTAATAAAACCTCTTTGGAAATCACTATGAATAATACCTGCCATTTCTGGAGCAGTCATTCCTTCTTTAAATGTCCATGCTCTTACTTCTTGTACTCCAGCTGTAAAATAAGTTCTAAGACCTAATAAGCTATAGGCTTCTTTTATTAATTTATCAAGACCACTTTCTTCAATTCCAAGATCTTGCATAAACATATCTTTTTCTTCTTTATCCATTCCTACTAATTCAGCTTCAATTTTTGCACAAATAGGAACAACATCGCTTCCTTCTTCTTTTGCAAATTCTAAAACTTGAACATAATATGGATTTTGCATTGGATCTTCTAAATCTTCTTCACCTAAGTTAGCCACATAAATTAATGGTTTCATTGTAAGTAAAGTATATTGTTTCACAATTAGCATTTCTTCTTTATCAAATTCAATACTTCTTGCTGGTTTATTAGCTTCTAATGCTGGTTTTAATTTATTTAAAACATTCATTTCAGCTTTAGCATCTTTATCTCCTGATTTAGCTTTCTTTTCTAAACGTCCAATACGTTTTTCAACAGTTTCTAAATCAGCCATAATTAATTCTAAGTTAATTGTTTCAATATCTCTAATAGGATCTACATCTCCATCAACGTGTGTAACATCCTTATCTCTAAAACATCTTACAACTTCACAAATTGCATCTGTTTCTCTGATATTTCCTAAGAATTTATTACCTAATCCTTCTCCTCTACTTGCACCTCTTACAAGACCTGCAATATCCGTAAATTCGAAAGTTGTTGGAACTGTTTTTTTAGGTTCAATCATTTCTGTTAATTTATCTAAACGATAGTCTGGTACTTCTACGACACCTACATTTGGATCAATTGTCGCAAACGGATAGTTTGCTGCTTCTACTTGTGCATTTGTAATTGCGTTAAATAATGTTGACTTACCTACATTTGGTAATCCTACAATACCTGCTGTTAATGCCATCTTTTTCACTCCTCTTTTTTTACCTCTTTATTGTAATGAAAAATACCCATAAAAGCAATATTTTCGTTTTGTCATTTTTTTTCATTTAGAATTATTTTATAATAACAACGAGGTGATTAAATGTTATCAACAATAGACTTACACGGATGTAGTCAAAGCGAAGCTAAAGTAAAGCTTGATCATTTTTTAAAAGGAACTTCTATTCTTGTAAAAGAGGTTACTATAATTCATGGATATTCATCTACTATTCTTTTAAATTATATTAGAAAAAAATATTCACATCCAAGAATTGAAAGAAAAATATTGACACTTAATAAAGGAGAAACTGTTTTTATCTTAAAATAATGGAAAAATTCTATCAACATAATCTCAATTACATCCGTCAACATCATTTAGATAATATTTGTGTTATAATTGCTAATATAACCCCTTATCTTACAGCAATACTTTACGCACTAACACTTTTTATATTATTTATCAATCATTCATCTAAATTATTGGTAACAATTATAAAACCACTAAGTTCTTTTTTAATTGTAACAATCATTAGAAAACTCTATAATCGACCACGTCCTTGTATGACCTTTGATATAGAACCACTTGTAGGTCATAAAACAGGAGAATCTTTTCCTAGTCGTCATACAGTCAGTGCTTTTGCAATTGCCTTTGCCTTATTAAGTATTAATATTCATTTAGGAATCATTGCTTTAATTATTGCATGTATTGTAGGTTTATCAAGAATCATTTGTGCCGTTCATTTTGTAAGTGATGTGCTTTGTGGTTTTCTAATTGCATTTATTATTTATTTGATATAACGAAATTTTTATTTCGTTATTTTTTTTACTAAAATAAAAAGAAAAACATCAAAAAATTGTCTATATAATAATAGGAGGAAAAATT
>CAVESC010000014.1:0-36384 GCA_963618275.1 Bacteroidaceae bacterium | reverse complement strand
CCTGTATTAATTTTGCTTTTAA
The DNA here is from genome assembly GCA_963618275.1 of Bacteroidaceae bacterium. Lineage (GTDB taxonomy): Bacteria > Bacillota_I > Bacilli_A > Erysipelotrichales > Coprobacillaceae > Faecalibacillus. The sequence goes on along the minus strand of CAVESC010000014.1, from coordinate 36,362 downwards.
TATCATTTATACTATTTTTAGTATCCTTTTTATCATTATTTGTTCCATTAGAAGTACATGATTTAATATTATCATTTATAATAAGTTCATAACTTGTTGATGCTAAATTATAATTATCATCTTCAAGTTTAACAGCAATAATCTTTACATTTCCAATACTTTTAATTGTAACTTTACCTGTGTTTATATCAACCTCTGCTATATCTTCATTTGAAGAATAATATTTAATTTCACCAACACCATTTCCTACCTCTGCTAATGGATTAGTAAATGGTTCATCAGTGACTTTTTTTTCTACTTTATCATTTTCAAATTTTATTAATTGTTCTTGTTTCTTATTTCCTATATCTTTGTTTTCATTTATTTTTAAAACATAGCTAAATGAATACTGATAATATTCATTATCTTCCAAAATATTAGCACTAATGATTGCTATACCTGCTCTAACAAAAGAAACATTACCTTTTTCATCTACAGTTGCAATATTTTCATTGCTAGATGAATAAACAACTTTACCATCATAATTTTCAATTGGATTATAAAAAGTCTTATCGTTTAAATTTTTTTCTATTTCATTGTATTTAAATCGTATATCATTGCTGTGCTCTTTCTTTTCTTTACTTATTAATTCAAATTGATAGGATGTAGATTGCCCAGATTTTAAGTTATCCTGTTTTAAAGTCAAATCATTATTGGATAAAACTTCTAAATTTTTTGGACAAATAGTTTCTATCTCCAAATCATTTACGTCTACTTCTGTTTCATTTTTTGCCGTAATATTTACATTGATTTGTTCCCTTAAATCGTATTCATTTTTGTTTGTTTCAATATTTAATAAAACATCTGTATTTATAGCAGCAACTTGAACAATAGAAACAAGAAAAATTGAACATATCATACATAATAAAATCTTTTTAAATTTTTTCATTTATTTATGCCTCCTTTCTTTATTATGTATTTTTATCTTGCTTTAATTTTTTATTTTTCCTACCCCTCCTTTCAAGTCGGTATTTAAAAATAATATTTTTCAAATAATATCCTATTTATATCTTTAATTTAACATATCCTATTTTCTTCTTTTTTCACTTTGTCATTTTTAGTATATCTATGTCACTTTTAACAAAAAAAGTAAGCCTTTTCAGCTTACTTATTACTTAATAAATATCTATTATATAACTTTTTAAATACTTCCTTTTGACTTCTACTAATAGGAAGTATTTGATCATTATTTAACTGGACACTATTATAATTAATATCCTTAATATAATCCATATGTACAATAAAACTCTTATGACAAACACAAAAAGAATCATTCAACAAAGAAATCAAATCATTGATCTTCAAAGAAGTTTTATAAACTTCTTTTTTAGTATAAACATAAGAGACTCTTGATTTTCTTTCAATATAAAGAATATCTTTTTGATAAACTTCATTCTTTTGTTTATTCCAAGAAATATATAAATACTGAGATTTAAGATGATAAATATTTTCTTTTGCTTGTTTAATAGCTAAAGGAAAATATTTATCTAGCTTTTCTTTATCAATAAAATATGTATGTTTGCTTTGATAAACATCACTAGCGTATTGTATATAAGATGTAATATAGATGATTTGTGTATAGGGAGTTATTTCATTAACCATTAAGGCAAGATCAATACCATTTTCATTACCCAATTCAATATCTAACAATAAAATATCAAATTCTAATTTTTGATTGATCAACTCTTCATTAAAACTTTGAACATTAAGATAACATCTTATCTGGTCTTCTTCATCTTTATAATCATTGATTTTCTTCTGCAATAATTCTAAATAATGAACATCATCTTCCACAATCCCTATCAACATTTATATCCGCTCCTTTATACTTCAACATCAAAGATGCTTCAAAAACATCTTCTTCATCATGCCACTCATAACTTCCTTCATTTTCTTTAATAATATCTTCAACAATAGAAATTCCATAACCATGCATTCCTTTAACACTCTCATCATTTATATGAAAATTACTATTTTTCATATAAATAGAAATAAAATTATGAGTGTATTGTATCTTCAAATAAATATATTTATTTTTAGCTTTTTCACTTGCCTGAATTGCATTATCTAAAATATTAAAAAGAATTGTTGGTAATACAAGAACATCTAAAGACATCTCTTGAGGTAATACTATTTGATATTTAAAGTCTATCCCATATTTATCCATTAAACTCTTTTTATTAGAAATAACAGCATTAACATACGCATTATCACAATATGTTTTTACATAACTTGCTTTAAAATCATCATAAAATTCTAAAAAAGATTCTTTAGCTTGATCAAAGTTATTTTGATCTATTTCTTCAATAACACCATTTATTCTTTGAATAATCATTTCTTTATTTCTTTGTTCTTCTTCTATAACAACTTCAATATCATCTTTTTGTTTTTTCTTAATATCTTTTAATTGTTCTAACATCTTTGTTTCTTCTTTTAAATATGTATATTTTACTAATCTATAAAAAACAAATAAATCAGTAAATATAAAAATAAGATAAGATCCATAAAACAATAAAACAATAATCTTACTATGTACATTAACCATATAATTTCTTAAATAAACCGCAAAACAAAACGATGCATGTGATAGAACCATCACTAAAATTAATATATATTTCATCATCTATCATTCCCTTCTTTCATTGATAAAAGATATTCTTTTACCTTCTCATCATGATTTTCTAACATATTTAAAACAACCAAACAATGATTTTTTAAATCATGATTCTTTCTTCTTATTGTTTTATAATATTGATCAATTGATTTCATATCCTCTATTTGCATATTTAAGATTTCTTGTTGTGCTTTATTTTTTATACTTTCTTTTTGCATCATTTGATATTTATTGATTCCTTTAATAATGATGAATATTGCTATCACAACAATAATCAAACTCACTATAAAAACGATAAAGAAAGTATCTTTACTCGCTGTATAAATAAAATTAAAAGAAAAAAAGACAAGAACAAGTGGTAAAAAACAAATTTTAATGATTTGTTTAAGTTGTTTATTATCGATATTCTTACTCATTTTTTCTATATATTTAATAAATAAAAATACACAGCCTACAACTCCTAATAAAGCAATGAAAAAATAAAACTGATTTGTTCTAGAAAGCTCATCTATAAACATAACATCTTTATTTAAAATAAAAGTTAAAACAAATATTATAATAGATGATGCCATCATTTCCCCACATACATTAATAACAAGTAGAAATACAAAATAAATGAATCGATCTTTTAAAGAAATATCATAAATGATACTTCCTAGAAAAAAGAGAAAATAACTTATTAAAGAAGCAATTCCATTATAGTTTTCTTTTAAATAAGGATAAAATACTACACCTAAAAGCTGTAAAACAAATAATAATTTTATTCTTTTTTTACAAATAGTATTCGAATTAAAAAGATAATAAAAATAATTAGCTGTTTGCATATAAAGAAAATACGCTACTGCATTTAGAAAATACATCATTTATCATGACCTTCTTTCATTGATAAAAGATAATCTTTTACTTTTTCATCATGATTTTCTAACATATTTAAAACAACCAAACAATGATTTTTTAAATCATGATTCTTTCTTCTTATTGTTTGATAATATTCATCAATTGATTTCATATCTTCTATTTGCATATTTAAGATTTCTTGTTGTCCTTTATTTTTAATACTTTCTTTTTGCATCATTTGATACTTATTGATTCCTTTAACAATGATAAATACAGTTATAATAATAATGATCCAAGTAATTATAAAAACCATTAAAAAAGTTTCTTTATTTGTTGCATAAATAAAATTTAAACACATAAAAGCAATGATAAAGGGTAAAAAACTTATTTTATAAATTTGTTTTAATTGTTCATCTGTCATGTTTTTACTTAAAATTTTTACATACCTCATCACAAGAAAAACACATATGACACAGCCTAATAAACCAATGACATAATAAAACGGATTGGTTTTAATAAGTGTATCTGTAAAGGTTGCATCTTTATTAAAAAGAAAACTTAAAATAAGAATCATACATGAACTAGAAATCATTTCTCCAGAAATATTGATTGCTATTAGAAACAGATAATACATGATTCTTTTCTTTAAAGGAATATCATACATAAAAGTACCTAGAAAAAAGAATGTATAACTCATAAGTGAAGCAATTACATTATAATTTTCTTTTAAATAAGGATATAACAAAGAACCAATTGCTTGTAAAACTAAAAATCTTTTCATTCTTTTATGATTTAGATTTTTACTATTAAAGATATAGTAAAAATAATTAGAAGTTTGAAAATATAGAAAGAAAACTATTGTATTAAGCATATAAATTACATAATCTATCATCTATCATTACCTTCTTTCATTGATAAAAGATATTCTTTTACCTTCTCATCATGATTTTCTAACATATTTAAAACAACCAAACAATGATTTTTTAAATCATGATTCTTTCTTCTCATTGTTTTATAATATTGATCAATTGATTTCATATCTTCTATTTGCATATTTAAGATTTCTTGTTGTGCTTTATTTTTAATACTTTCTCTTTGCATCATTTGATATTTATTAACACCTTTAACAATGATAAATACAGTTATAATAACCATGATCCAAGTGATTATAAAAAACATTAAAAAAGTTTCTTTATTCGTTGGATAAATTAAATTTATACACATAACGTTAACAATAAAGGGTAGAAAACTTATTTTATAAATTTGTTTTAATTGTTTATCTGTCATATTTTTACTTATATTCTTTATATATCTTATTACAAGAAAAATACATATGACACACCCCAATAAACCAATAACATAATAAGATGGATTAGTTTTAATAAGCGTATCTGCAAAAGTTGCATCTTTATTAAAAAGAAAACTTAAAATAAGAATCATACATGAACCAGAAATCATTTCTCCAGAACTAGTAATCGCTATTAAAAACAGAAAATTGGTGATTCTTTTCTTTAAAGGAATATCATATATAAAAGTACCTAGAAAAAAGAAGATATAAATCATGAGCGAAGCAATTACATTATAATTTTCTTTTAAATAAGGATATAACAAAGAACTTGTTCCTTGTAAAATTAAAAACCATTTCATTTTTTTATAATCTAAATTTTTACTCATAAAGATATAGTAAAAATAATTAGATGTTTGTAAATATAAAAAGAAAACAACTATATTAAGCATATAAAATAATAAATTCATCTAATCACCTACACATACTTTATATATTATTTCTTAGAAAATGCTATTTATAGTATAGCATATTCATTAAAACAATATCTATAATATATAGAATGATTAAATAAATATTTATAGACTTTTATTAGGTGATAAAATGAAAGATATTAAATTTATTGTTGGACAACGTATCAGAAACTATCGTGTTCAAAAACATCTAAGTCAAGAACAACTTTCTGAACTTGCTGATTGTCATCCAACATATATTGGTCAATTGGAAAGAGGAGAAAAGAATGCTACTTTAGAAAGTATTCAAAAGATTGCAAATGCATTAAATATTACTCTATCACAATTATTTGAAAAAATAGAAGAAACTCAAAATGATGAAAGCATTCCTTTAAAAAGTTATGAATTTTTCTCATCTAAAAATATAAAAGAACAAAAATATTTATATCAACTTCTTCAAGAAATTGATGAATATAAAAATACAAATTTAAAATAAAGACCCTTTTGCATTGCAAAAGGGTTGTTTATTTATAGTATTTACTTATAAAAGAATTATTTATTATCTCCAAGTAAACGAAGAATATTCAAGAAAATATTAACAAAATCTAGATATAAACTGAATGCTCCATAGATACTTAATTTTTCTAACATTTCTGGATTAGATGATGCATTATTATAAAGTTGTAATGATTTTTGCATATCATACGCTGTAATTCCAGCAAATAATACTAAAGAAATAAATGGCATAATCAAAGAAAGAATGCCAAAGTTAAAAAATAACATAACAATTGAAAAAATAATATACACAAATAATCCAGCTAAACAAACAGTACCAATTCTTGTTAAATCCATTTTAACAACTGTACCTAATACAACAAGCACACCAAAATAAATTGCTGCTACTAAAAATGCAAGTGCTACACTTAAAGTTGTATAATTAGCAACAATATAAGAAAATGTAACTCCTGTTAAAACAGAATAAGTTATATAAAGTACTTTTGCCATAATTGGTTTCATTGTCATCAAATGTCTTGATAAACCAATAACAACCGCAAATTGAAATATAATTAATAACAATGGTAACATACTCTCATTATAAATAAATGTTGTATTTTCTAAAGCATAAGCTGTTACAAAAGTTGTTAAAACACCAATGACCATCCATTTAAAAATATTATTAATATATTGATGAATCGTCATTGTTTTATCTTCAACAAATTCATAAGTTTTATTATCCATAAATTCTCACCTATCCTTGAATAATACGATTATCTAAAATTTTCTTTTCAGGTAAAGCTTTTTCAACGTATCCTAAAATACAGCATCCTACACCAACATAATCTTCTAAATGCCATTTTTGAAGATATTCTTGACCTTTTTCTAGTTCAAACATTTCTTTACAACGATCAATCCAACAAGATCCCATATTTAAAGCATACGCTCCTGTTTGCATCGCCCCAATAACTAAAGCTCCATCTTTAACACCATTACTTTCTTCTTTTGGTACAAAGATAAAGCATACTGTTGGTGCTCCATAAAATGGATCTACATCGTTTCCAATAACTTCAGCATTTAGTTTTGAAAGTTCTTTGATTTCTTCTTGATTTTGAACTACTACAATTTTACTTGATTGTCTATTTCTGGCACTTGGCGCATTGAGACCACATGCTAAAATTGTTTGTAATTCTTCATCTTTGATTTGTTCTTGTTTATAGCTTCGACAGCTTCTTCTTGTTGTGAGTGCTTTAATTGCATCCATTTTTATCCCTCCAATCCTAAAAGATAGTTAATAAATTGTTGAGCTGTTCTTCCTGAAGTTCCTCCATGAGAAAGTTCCCATTTATTGGCTTCTAATAATAATTCTTTTTCTTCCATTTGAATATTGTTTTTATGTGCTAATTCTAAAACAATATGATTAAATTCTTTTTTCATTGGTTTAGAATAATTGATTTTAACACCAAAACGATTAACTAAAGAAAGTTTTTCTTCCATTGTATCTGATTGATGCATTCCATTTTCTTGAATAACATCATTACGATCAGACCAATTTTCTTTAATAAGATGTCTTCTATTACTTGTTGCATAAATAAGAATATTTTCAGGTTTTGTTTCAACTCCCCCTTCAATAACAGCTTTTAAGAATTTATATTCTATTTCAAATTCTTCAAATGATAAATCATCCATATAAATAATAAAACGATAGTTTCTATTTTTAATCATCGCAATAATATTCGATAAATCTTTAAATTGATGTTTATAAATTTCAATCATTCTTAAACCTTGATCATAGAATTCATTTACAATCGCTTTAATACTTGTAGATTTACCTGTTCCACTATCTCCATAAAGTAAAACATTGTTTGCTTTTCTACCTTCAACAAAAGCCACTGTATTATCTAATAATTTTTTCTTTTGAATTTCATAACCAACTAAATCATCTAAAACAACTTCATCCATATTATTAATTGGTTTTAATTGTACATAGTTTTCTTGACTTGTTGCAATTCTAAAGGCTTTATTCAAACCAAACATACCTACACCATAATCTTTATAAAATTGAGTGACAACATCAAAGAATTCTTGTTCATTCTTTGTTTCTTCTAATTTTTTAGAAAGTTCTTGAACTTTCAAAGAAACATTTTTGTTATACATTAATTCTGGTTTTGATAAAGCATGATAATCAGAAAGTGTTGAAAAACAATCAATATTCAATTCTTTTTCAATACTACTAAAATCATAATGGAAAAGATCATAAAATACTTTAAAATCATTTAAAGCAAAATGATTAACAGTTCCTTCTCTAGCGCCTTGTTTTTCACAAGTCATACTAAATGGATTTTCATTTGTCATTAATAAATAAGTTAAATAATTATGCCATAAATTATCATTAAACCCGTATTGAGTTGCAAGTTCTAATAATCTTTTTACTTGTCCATAAATTTCTTGACGAAGTTCATGATTAGATTTTTCATCATCTGATAACAGCTTAGCAAGTTGTACTAAAATTTCATCCTCTGGTAAATTCCCATAAAGAATTAAGTTTGATATTAATTCATACATATATATAATCCCCCTAATTGCTTATATTTTACCTCATGTTTCATAAAATTGAAATAATTATGATGTATAATAATGACTATGAGGTGAAAAAAATGGAAAATGGTGTTTTATTGCAAGGATTTCATTGGTATATAAAACCTGAAGATAAATTATGGAATCATTTAAAGGAAAATGCGAAAACATATAAAGAAATGGGCTTTTCAGCTATCTGGTTACCACCTGCTTATAAAGGTGTTGGAGGTATTCATGATAATGGTTATGGAGTCTATGATCTTTATGATTTAGGAGAATTTAAGCAAAAAGGAAGTATTGAAACAAAATATGGCACAAAAGATGAGTATTTAGATTGTATTCAAGCTTTTCAAAAAAATAAGATAGATGTCTATGGCGATATTGTTTTAAATCATAAAATGGGTGCTGATGGTACTGAAATCGTTAATGCAAAAGAAGTCAATCGAAATAATACAAATGAAATCATCTCTGGTGATGAACAAATTGAAGTTGATACTCTTTTTACTTTCCCTGGTAGAAATAAAAAGTATTCTGATTTTATTTGGCATTGGTATCATTTTGATGGAATTGATTATGATGAAAAAACCCATCGTAATACTATTTTCCTCTTTGATCATAAAAGTTGGGATCAAGAAGTTGATGATGAAAATGGTAATTATGACTACTTGATGGGTGCTGACTTAGATTTTAGTAACGATGAAACTGTTCAGGAGGTCACTTCTTGGCTTCACTGGTATTTAAATTTAACTCATATCAATGGCTTACGTCTCGATGCCGTTAAACATATTCCCGCTTATTTTTATAAAGATCTTTTGCCTAAAATACGCCACGATTTTAATGAAGAGTTGTTTACAGTTGGTGAATATTGGCACGGAGACGTGTATCATTTAGAAAACTATTTAAAAGAAGTAAACTTTGAAATGTCTTTATTTGATGTTCCTCTTCATTATCATTTCTATGATGCCAGTCATAATGAAAGTTATGATTTCTCTCATATTTTTGATCAAACTCTTGTTTCCATGTATCCATCTAATGCCGTCACTTTTGTAGATAATCATGATACAGAACCAAGTCAAGCGTTAGCTTCTTTTATTCCTGATTGGTTTAAAGGGCATGCTTATTGTTTAACTCTTTTAAGAAAAGAGGGCTATCCTTGTGTTTTTTATGGTGATTTAGAAGGTATTGATTATGAAAATGTTTCTTCTAAAAAAGAGATGCTTCAACAACTTCTATTTTTAAGAAAACATTATAATGAAGGTACGCAAGTTGATTATTTTGATCATCCTCATCTAATTGGTTGGACAAGACATACTGAAGCAAAAGCAATGGCAATCATGATGACTAATTCAAATGGTGGTATAAAATCCATGTATGTTGGTAAAGAAGATCGTCATTGTTATTATGTCAATGTCTTTAATGGTTATCAAAGAGTTCTTATTAATGAAGATGGTTATGGTGATTTTTATTGCGAAGATAAAAACTTTGCTGTATACATAAAAGAGCAATGATTCAGTTTTTACTGATTCATTACTCTTTTTTATTTTTCTAATTAATTATAGTTATAAAATATGCAATACATTCATTAGTGCATTTTGCAACACTTGAGAAAAATTAATATTGTTTTTTTCAGCCATATCATTTAGCCAAGCTGGAATTGTTACATTTTTTCTCACTGCTTTGTTGTTATATTTTTTATTAAATTCAATTGAATCAAATTCAATTCCTACAACAACTTCATTTTCTTTAGTTTCAATATTCTCAAAATGAGCTTTTGGAATTTGTTCATTATCTTCTTTTCTTCCCTCCAAACATAATCCTAAACATTCTTTAGCCATCTCTATAGCGTTTTCAAAATTCTCTCCACATGTCAACGCCTCTGGCACATCAGGAAATGAAACCGAATATCTTCCATCTGCTTCTTTTAAGAAAATCGCAGGATAATATAGTTTCATAGTCACTCTCTCCTTTTCTTTATCACTTTCTCCTAAATATCCCAAGCGGGATTATTTTTTTATTCCCGCTTGTTTAAGGATATTTTGTTCAGTACCTATAGGCAAATCACCTATATGAAATGGTACCGTGGTTTTTCTGCCTGTTTTTTTATTAACGAATTGTTTATGAGACCCAACTTGTCTCACTTCTTCAAATCCGTTTTTCTTTAGCAATTTTATCATTTGTTTTGCTGTTAAAGGCATTAAGGACCACTCCTTTCACAACTCCATTATAATACGTATTTGTGTGTATTTCAATATTTTATACACATTAATGTGTATTATATTATATGATATATTCATAGACTAAATAAATATACCCAATTTTAATATATTTTAGACTTTTTATTATTTTCTATTACGATCTTCGATATTTTTTACTTGCCACATAAAATCAAAAAAATGATAACTACATTTTTATTTATACGCTTTATTGCTTATTATAAATCTTTTTTATCTCACTATCATTTATATATAACCTTAAAAAAGTTTATGCAATGAAATGCAAAAACTTTTTATCTGTATATTTTTTGAATCTAATAAACTAACTTATAATATTTTAAACAATCTGACAAGCCTTACAAACTTCTTTGACCCAACGTGAAGCATCCAACAATAATTCTTCATGCCTTAAATCAAATTCAATAATATCTGGTTGTTTGAAATATTTTTCATAACGTTCACGATACTTCTCACCCATTTTTTTAGCATAGAAAACATGAATAGTTGTATGAGGTACTTGGATTTGTGTTCCAACTTTTGTATATAAGTCACTGTAAAATTGATTTTTCATAGATTCTTTGGAAATAAAAGAAAAATCAACACCGCTCCCTATTCCCATGATTTCCATAAATTTCTTTCGATAATCCGCATTTTCATCTTGACTGTTCATTCTTTTAGCAATGAATTTTTTAGCAAGTTTACTTCCTTTACCCGTAATTAATGGATAAATAATTGGCATAATAATTGCCGTTTGCAACTTAGCAACAAATTTAGATGTTTGATCCATATCGCTTGAACCAATAATGGCATGGTCTATATGAACATTTTTTCTACTTACAAGCAAAGAAACAAAAGAACCACCAAGTGAACACCCATAAGCCCCAAAGATACTTCCATTAAAATGTTGTTGAATGTATTGTTCAATCTTTTTCGTTTCATCTAATTCAGAAATAAAAGTAGACTGTTCTGTTTCATCAAAACCACTATAACTCACAATAGCTACATAAAAATATTCTTTCAAACCTTCTATAACATGTCCAAAATTATTTTTCCAATAACAACAAGTTCCCGGAAATAACATCATGACCGGTTTTGTACTATCACCAAATGTATATACTTTCATATAATCCCTCCAGTTAGCTTCAACTAACATTATTCTAACATATTTTATAAAGAAAAAAGAAGGATTTCTCCTTCTAGTATTGTAAAAAGATTTCTCTTATTTCATCACGATCATGTGTTTGCGTTAAAGCAAGCATTAATAAAACTCTTGCTTTTTGTGGTGATAATGTATTTGATGAAATACATAAATGATGTGGATCAAAGATTTCATCATCAAACACAATTCCTTGAGAGATACGTGAAGAACGTACAAAAATCGTTCCTTTTTCAGAAAGTTCTTCGATTGCTTTTAACCATGCTTGACTATAATTTCCACTTCCTGATCCTGCAATAACAATCCCTTCATGACCACTTGCAAGATCATATAAGATCTTAGCGTTCGCACCACTGTAATAGAAAGCAATTGCTACACTTTTAATAGAATCAATACGTTTATTAAAACGTGATTTAACAGTATGAATTTTACTTGTTTGTGTATAGAAATACACTTCTTGATCTTGCATATATCCTAAACATCCTAGAGATCTTTGATCAAAGGCATCAATTTTAAAGTTATTGACTTTTTCAATATCTCTTCCTGAATAAATGGTATTAGAAAATAAAGCAAGAACTCCACGATTATAAGATTCTCCATGACAAGCTAAACAAATAGCTTGATAAAGATTAAATGGACCATCTGCACTCGTTGCTGTTGCTGGACGCATCGCCCCTGTTAAAACAACGGGTTTAGGTGTATTTAATGTTAAAGTTAAAAAATAAGCTGTTTCATCTAATGTATCTGTTCCATGTGTAACGACCGCACCATCAATCGTATCATCCGATAAGATTTCTTCGATATTATTTTTTAAAATCAACCATTTTTCATGAGTCATTTCATTACTATCAATGTTCATTAATTGATATTCTTTAATATGAGCTACCTCATTGATTTCTGGAATTGTTTCAATAATTGAATCAATATCAATTTCTCCTGCATGATATGCAGCTGTTTTTCCTTTTTTACCAGTACCTGCAATTGTACCGCCTGTTGCCACAATAGCAATTGTTTTCATAATTCCTCCTTAATATCGTATTTCAAAAGATTTTTCATGTTCTTTGATATTTAATAAATGATAATGGATTTTTTCAATTTCAATGAATGGTTGTTGATAAAGTTTTTCTATCATTCTTTCTATTAAATCTTCATCTCCTTGAATCTCCATAGAAACCGAACCATCATATTCATTTTTTACAAACCCCGTTAATTTTAATTCATTTGCGATAGAAAAGCAACGAAAACGAAAACCAACACCTTGAACTCTGCCTTTAAATAAATATTTTCTTCTTTCCATAAAAAATAACCGGTCCTCCCGATTATTTTAAACTATCTAAAATTTCTTTCATTTTAAAAGCAAGTCCTTGGCATTTTTCAATTGAAAGTGAACATAAAGCAACACGAATACCTTGAGTTACTTTAATTGTATAAATATCTTGAGCAAGCATTGCTTCATGGAAACGTGTTAATAAATCTTCATCTTCTACTTTTAAGGTAACAAAGAAACCTTCTTTATATGGATAATAAGCTAATCCACATTGTTTTGCTTCATTTGTAAAGACTTCATATCTTTTTCTTAATAAATCAACATATTTTCCTTTTTCTGCATTAAATTCATCTTTATGTTCAGTTGTTACTTTAACAAAGTTTTCCATTGCTGCATTAGGAATATTTGACCAAGAAGCTCTTGCATGTTTTTCCATTAAGATTTCAAGTGCTCTAACATCTTCTTGATTTTTAGCTAAAATAACAGCGCCACCACATCTTAAACCATAAGATGTAAGTGTTTTAGAACAAGAGAACGCTACAACAACCATGACTTGATCATTCATACGATTAAAAGCATTCATATAATCTCTTGATCTTTCTAAATTATAAGAATAATCAATATAAGCAATATCATCTAAGATGATAACTGGTCCTTCACTTGACAATTCATTACAAAAATCAATTACTTGATTCCATTCTTCAACTGTCATTGAATAACCTGTAGGATTATGACAAGGATCATTAATAACTGCTAAAACTTTACCTTGTCTTGCCATTACTTCACGACAAGTTTCTTTAAAACTTGTAATATTAAAAGCATCACCATCAAACATTTGATAAGTTTGTACTTTACAATTAGCAATAGTAGCCATTGATTTATAGTTACCCCAAGCAATATGAGGAACAATTAAAGTTTGACCTTCATCTAAAACATTTAAAATTGTTGAACTAACAGCTCCTGATCCTCCTGGTGTTCCAATAACACTATGACATAAATCAAGTTTTGTATCTTGTACGACCCAATTATAAACTTGTTTTCTAAAGTTTGGATTTCCACTAAAACTAGAAGCATATTTTGCTTTTGTTCTATTATCTAAACTGTTATACGTATTAAATACGGTATCTAATGCAACTAAATTTCCATCTTCATCATATAATGAACCAATTGTTGCATTGACAATATTTTCTTTTCCTTTTTTAGCAATTGCATCATTTGCTAGATTTACAATTTTAAAAACATTATCAACAATTGGTTGATGATCGATATTTTCTCTAATAAATTTTTTCATCACACATACCTCTTTATCTTCATTATTAATTGTATCTTATCATACTTTAATAAAAAATTCTCTAGTTTTAAAGATTTTTTTAATTAAATACAATTTATCTTATCCCTTTTGTCCCATTTAAATCTTGATAAATCATCCAAATTTTCTTTACTAAACGATGTGGTAAAACTTTCATTCCTAAGATTTGTATTTGATTAATTGTTCCATACAAAGAAACATCTTTAGAACTTTCCATATCCTTGATAGCTTTTTTAATAACATCTTTGGCTTTATAAACCTTACCATATCTAATGACAACCGGTTTTTTATCTTTTTCTACAGCACGATCAAAAAATTCAGTTTCTACCCAATAAGGACATACAGCTAAAACATGAATTTGTCGATATTTTAATTCTTCATTTAATGCTCTTGAATAACTTAAAACAAATGCTTTCGTAGAAGCATAAATATTTAAATAAGGAATTGGCATATAGCCACTACATGAAGCAAGATTAACAATTTGGCTCTTTTTATGCATATAAGGTAAAACACTATTAACCATTTCAACTACTGCCAACATATTTAAATTCATCATATTTTCAATAACTTCAATAGACATATTTTCATAATGATCTAATTTTCCATAGCCTGAACAATTAATCAGTGCTTTTACTCTTGGTTTTTCTTCAAATAAAGCTTCTTGAATAACTTGAAATGATTCTTTCTTTGTTAAATCCAAAGCAAACACTCTTACCTTTGTTTGTAGTTTTTCCTTTAAACTTTCGAGTCTTTCTTTTCTTCTAGCAATTACCCATATTTCATTAACTTGATACTTCTTTTCAATCTGCATGGCAAATTCTCTTCCCATTCCTGAACTTGCTCCTGTTATAATTATTATTTCTTTCATTTATATCACCACTTTCTATTATAATTTTCTTTCCAAACAAGTCAAAATATTCTCCTTTTTTCATAATATAAAAAAGCGCTTACATTTATCGATTTTATGATAGAATAATATTAAGTCAATCATTTGAATATGATTTTTATTTAAGGAAGGAAATATTTATGGAAAAAAATCGTAGTTTGAACTTGAAGTATGCAGGAAGTCAAATCTTCTACTTTGCTGCTTTTGCTGCAATGATGGGTTATGCCTCTGTCTTTTTATTAGATAAAGGATGTACAAACTCACAAATTGGTATTGCTCTTGCACTTTCAAGTATTATCGCTGTTTTATTGCAACCAATCCTTGCATCTTTTGCTGATAATCACAAAAACATAGAAATGCGTAATATTATTGCTCCTATTGTTTTACTTGTTATCGTTTTATCAGCAATTCTTTATTTAATTCCAGGAAGTGCTTTATTTGTTTTATTTTTAGTTGTCACTATTTTTTCAATCATGTCATCAATCATGCCTTTGATGAATTCTCTGGCCTTTGTTTTTGAACAACATGGTATTGAAATCAACTATGGTCTTGCTAGAGGATTAGGTTCTGTGGCTTATGCCATTGCTTCACTTGTTTTAGGACATGTTGTTGAAAGTTTTTCACCTGGTATTTTACCTTTATTCTATATTATTTTTACTGCTTTATTATTTGTTGTTGTTAAAATGTTTGTTTTACCAAAAGGATATGAAAAAGAAGTTGTTAAAGAAGAAGAAAAACAAGAAGAAACAACTCAACTTTCTTTTGGTAAATTCTGTATGAAATATAAAAAATTCATTTTATTTTTAATTGGTTTTGTACTTGTTTATTTTGCTCATACAATTATTAATAACTTCTTTATTCAAATTATTACTAATATTGGTGGAACAAGTGCTGATATGGGAAATGCCGTTTTCGTTGCTGCAATGTTAGAACTTCCAACAATGGCTTTCTTTACTAAAATGTCTGAAAAAATCAATTGTGGAACACTTATTAAATTTTCAATTTTAATGTTCTGTGTGAAGCATGCACTTACATATTTTGCAACAAATATGATTATGATCTATCTTGCTCAAGTATGCCAAATGTTTGCTTATGCATTGTTCGTTCCAGCATCTGTTTATTATGTTAATAAAAAAATTGCTGTTGCTGATCGTGTTAAGGGGCAATCACTTGTTACAACTTCAATGACTTTATCAGGCGTATTTGCAAACTTTGCAGGTGGAATTATGCTTGATGCTTTAGGAGTGGGTCATGTTTTACTTGCTGGAGTAATTCTATCTATTGTTGGTGCTGTTATTGTTATCTTAACGACAGAAAAAGTTTAAGCGACTCAACATTGAGCCGCTTTTTTTATGAGCTTATCTCTTTCTTCTTTACTTAAAGGTCGTGACATATCTTCCAATAAATCTTCATCTAAATAAATTTCAGCAAAAGATATTCTTTTTAAAGAAATGACTTCATTATTCAATGATAAAAACATCTTTTTTATTTGATGATATTTTCCTTCTTCAATGGTTACATAGCTATGAAAATCATCCAAAATCTCAAGTTTAGCAGGTAAACATTGAATCTCTTGATCAATAATTACCCCTCTTTTAAAAGCTTCTTGATCTTCTTTTCTTATTTTTTCTTTTGTTTCAACAAGATAGGTTTTCTTTACATGATTTTGTGGCAACAATAGTTTCTTTAAACTTTTATCGTTAGTTAAAATCAAAAGTCCTGTTGTATCACGATCTAATCTTCCTAAACAAAAACAATCTTGATATTCAATCAAATCAACAACACACTTTTCTTTTTCATCTTTATTAGCACAAAGATATCCTTGTGGTTTATTGAGCATAATGTAATGAAAAGGTTGACTCTTCAACTTTTTTCCTTGATAAACAAGAACATCCTCTTCTTGTATTTTTCTTTTACTATTGGTTTCAACAATACCATTAACCTGTATCAAACCATGTTTAATCAATGTCTTACATTGTTTTACATTTCCTAAATCATTGTACATTAATATATAGTATAAATCTTTCATCTTAACCCTTATAATTCTTTTCTAACCAATGAGCCACCGCATCTTGATCATGATGACCAATAATTCCTGTAGCCTTTTCTTTAAGCTCTTTACAGGCATTTTCTACTGCATAGCTTTCATCTGCTATTTCAAACATCGATAAATCATTTAAACCATCCCCAAAAACAACGACCTTTTCACATTTTAAATAATCTTTAAGTTGTAAAATAGCATGTGCTTTTGTTGCTTTTTGCGGTAAAATTTCAAGCCACCAATCTTGACTATAAATATCTTTAGAAAATAAACATTGATAATGATCTTTTAAATCATGGTAAAAACACTCTAATTGTTTTTTTGAAGCAAGACAAGAAATATAAAAAACATTTCCTTGATAAAGATCATTTTCAACAGGATTTTTTCTTTCATCATTTCGAGTCTTTATAAAATCAAGTTGTTGTTTCGTTGATTTACTAGGAATATAACTAAATTTTTCATGATTATTTCTAAATGCATAAACAATGGGATGAAAGTCTTTTTGATTAAAATAATTAGCTAAATCATTAACTTCATCTTTTAAAAAGAAATTAGATAATAGAATTTCTTGGCTTTGATTATCAATAATAAAAGCTCCATTATAAAGAATTAAAGGAATCTTAGCTGTTAATCCCTTCGTTGCTGGTTTGGCTGAATAATAAGATCTAGCAGTCGCATAAGAAAACAACATTCCTTGATCAACAAGTTTTTCAATAACTTGATTAGTATAAGATGAGGTTTGTTGTTGACTATTTAAAAGCGTCCCATCTAAATCAGAAACATAAAGTGTTTTCATATTAACGAATAAAATTAGTTGTTCTTTTTCTATTTTGAGGAACTTCAATTCCTGCTTTTTTACCAGCTTCTATACATTTTAACATCCAAGCCATATTTTTACCTAAAGCATACATTGTATCTAATCCTTCTATATCTTGTTCAACATCACTTGGTGTATGTCCATGAACTTCATTCCAATAGTTTGATGTAACAATTGGCATTTCTGAAATACTTAAATGTTTATTTAAAACATCCATACTTGTGACACTTCCTGCTCTTCTTGATGATGAAATTACTGCTGCAGGTTTATGAGCAAATGCTGATTTGGCACTGTAAAAAACACGATCCATAAAGCTTTGAACTTTACCTGTTGGATGAGCATAATAAACAGGTGTTCCAAAGATAAAGCCATCAGCATCTTTAGCCATTGAGGCAAATTCATTAACACAATCATCAAAAACACATTTTCCTGTTTTAGAACAAGATCCACAAGCAATACAATCTTGTAATGGAACGTTAGGAATATGATAAATAAATGTTTCTATTCCTTCTTCCTTTAATGCTTTTTCTACTTCTTCTAAGGCACGATTCGTACATCCTTTAGGATGTGGTCCCCCATTAACTAATAATACTTTCATTTCCTTTTTCCTCCTGTTTTTATTTTAAAACACTCTTTATAATATGACAAATAGTTATTTGTTATAACTTGATATAAGAAAAAGAAATCACTAGGATTTCTCAAATCTTAATAATTATAAGCTATCAAACATATCCATTGCATAGATGCGAATATCACTTGGTTTCATCATCTTATATTTTTCTTTTACTGCTTTAAAATAAGTTCCAATGTTATCATGGGATATGATTTTCTCTGATGGTTCTGTTACTGGTAAATCACCTCGCGCAATAAGCCAAGGTGTTTCATTATGAGTAAACTGTTCAAGAACCTTTCCACTATAACAACAAAGATTATGAATAACGCTATCAAAAATTGCTTTTTCTGAAGTATTCAAAACTGAATCATCAAAATCTTGACTCTTTGTAATAGGATCAAAACGATAATCACGATATTTAAAATAAACATTTCTATAAACAGGACCATGTACCCACGCTTCACATTCTTCTGTAAAAAGAAAAGTATTATAAAAAGCATAATAAAATCCCTGTATATAATATAAAGCCTTTTGAAGTGCCAAAGGCGTAATGTCTTCACATTGATTTAAAAGATATTTTATTGCAATATTGATTTTTGAAGAATTGTTTTCAGAGACTTTAAGTAACTCATCAACAGCTTTTCGACTTTTTTCATAAGTTTTTTGAGACTTTAAATTTTCTTTTCCTGTTTCTAAAAGTTCAGCATAATATAATGGATCCTCATATATTTTCGTTAGAATTTCTGAATACTGCTTTGTTGGTATATCACCATCACAATATCGAGAGAAAGTTTGTTCACCCCATCCAAGTAAAAGAGAAAGTGGTCTTTTCCCAATGGCATACTTTTTAGGAATTGCTAAAATAACATCTAATGATACGATTCCATTTTCCTTACGATAAACCTCATATAAAGCCTTAAGGTTGTAATCATTGATTTCTGGTACATAGACACTCGTATTACATTTAACACATCTTGCCTCTTTTCCAATATAATGATACTCAATACCTTTGATTTTTCCTATCATTGGTACTTCTGTTATCGTATATTCTACATCATCTCGACACTCTTCACAAAAAATAAGGTTTCTAGTCATAATAGATTCTCCTTTCTAAACAAATAATCAATCGGCTTATTTCGCTTATGAAATGAAATAACTACCGTTCTTTTTCCAGATGGTAAATCAAGAACATTAAACTTTGTATATAAATCAACCATCTCTTCTTCACCATCTGCATTAAAAAGCTGAACTTGAGGAACAAAAACATAAAGTATTTCATGTTCATATCCAATTTTTGTATTTTGTAATGAATGGCAAAAATCTTCAACTTTTATTTGCATCAAAATAGATTTTTGTCTATCACTACGAATATTATATTCATTTATAAAATCTATATTTTCTTGACGTTTTTCATTTAAAGAAATTGTATATTTTCCAGCAGCTACACACTCTTTTATTTTTGCCAAAATACCTTTAATTTCTTCTCGAGAATAGTTTTGATTATAATGCGGATTCATCTCTCATCACCTTTATTTATTATAATACACTAATTAAATAAATTTTCAACAATAAATGTACCAATTGATACATTTATTGTTTTTTACAATACATATTTATAAATAATTTTCTATAAAAAAAGAAATCACTAGGATTTCTCAAATCTTAAAATATTTTCAATGTGGAAGGTATGTGGGAACATATCTACTGGTTGACAATTCGTAATTGTATAACCATGTTCATTTAAATATTTAGCATCTCTTGCTTGAGTAGCAACATCACATGAAATATAAATAATTTCTTTAGGACTTGCTTGTAATAGATGTTCTAAAAATTCTTCTGAACATCCTTTTCGTGGTGGATCAACAAAAACAACATCTAAATGGGTATTCTTTTTAACAAGTTCGACCATATATTTTCCTGCATCATCACAGACAAAATCAGCGTTATCTATTTTATTAAGTAAAGCATTGTTTTTAGCATCTTCAATGGCTTGAGGAACAACTTCGACTCCATAGACTTTCTTTACATGTTTCGCTAGGGAAAGTGTAATTGTTCCAATTCCACAATAGGCATCTAAAACAACAGAGTCTTGATTTAAATGGGCTAAATCGATGGCTGTTTGATAAAGAACTTCTACTTGAATTGGATTGATTTGATAAAATGATTTCAAAGATATCTTATATTGATTTTTAAGTAAAGTATCATAAATATAACCTTGACCATAAAGAATTTTTTCTTCATCACCTAAAATGACATTATCATGTCTTTCATTAATATTTTGGATAATAGTTTTAATATGTGGAAATTCTTTAACAAGTGTTTCTATAATTTTATCAATATGTTTAATTGTTTTTTGATATGTAATGAAACAAAGCATAAATTCTTCACTATGATAACCTTTTTTAGTAAGAATATGTTTAATATTTCCTTGATGTTTTACTTTATCATAAGGTTTAATATCATATTTTATAAAGAGTTCTTTCACTCTTTGAATAACGGCATTTGATTCTTTATTTTGAATCAAACATTCATCACAAGCAATAATATCATTTGTTCTTTGTTTGTAAAAACCTGTCACTAATTGACCATTTTTATCATAGCCTAAAGGCATTTGTACTTTATTACGATAATACCAAGGATCTTCTTGCATCAAACAAGGTTGTACGTCTACTTCTAAATGTCCAATTCTTTCCATACAATCTTTTACTCTTTTTGTTTTAAAGTTTTGTTGTCCAAGACTAGATAAATGCATTAAATGACATCCTCCACATCCTTGATAGATATGGCATTTAGGATTAACTCTTTCAGGTGAAGGTTGATGTAATTCAATAAGTCTACCTACTCCATAATTTTTTAACATTTTAATACATTTAATTTGACCTACTTCTCCTGTAATCATTCCATTTACAAAATAAGTAAATCCTTCATATTTAACAATCCCTTTTCCATCATGAGATTGATCAACACACTCTCCTATAAAATAATCATTTTTCTTCATTTTTTCCTCCAAAAAAACGAGCTAAGCTCGTTTATTGATTATTATTTGCGGCTGCTTTATTAGCAGCATCCACTTCTGCTTGTCTTTGAATTGCTTTATCTGCAGATGCTTGATCTCTAACATTTTGACCAGTATAAGTAATAGCATCAACACCTGCATGTTTTGTTCCAAAAAGTGGGAAATCACTTTCACCATTAGATTTTACAATAATTTCTAAATCATATTGTAAACGTCCATTAGCTTTATTTAAAAGTTGTGACCATGCAGCACCATCTTCTTTACTTTGACCCATTGCATCATCAAAAGTATGTAAAGAATTTTCAACTACAGATTTAGCCGTATCAGCTTGAATGTTATCTGATAATTGATAAGTTAACTTAATTGTACGACAACTTACTTTAATTGCAACATCTTGAATATTTTCATCTTGCTCTATTTGTGATTCAACTTGAGTAATCGCATTTTTATCAACATTTAATAATTTTGCACATCTTTCACCATAAACTGGTCCGCTATTATTTCCTGAAAAAACAAAAATATAAAGGAAAAAAGCAATTACTACTACAACAAATAAAGTTAAAACAACATGCCATATTTTTAATCTTCTTTTCTTCTTTTTAGGTTTAGCCACCTTATTCTCCTTTACTTCATCATCAAATGTAAACTTTCCTGTATGATTTGCATGAATATCATTGTTAGGTTTTAATTCATCTTTATCATATTCTATCGTATCATCAAAAGAAAATCTTTCTCTTGCCATTATTTCACCTTCTCTTCTACCATTGTATCAAATGTCTATCATTAATACAATAATGTACTTTGCGCATCCTTTCCAGCATTTTTAATTACTACAGCTTTTAATCCATCTTGATCATTGATTATAGCATAGCTATCAAATCCTGAAAAATGATTGTCCATTTGATCTGCTACAGTTTCTACTACATAAATAAGTTCAGTATAACTTTTTACACTTGCTGTAATCTGAATTTTTAAACTTTGAATTGAACCATCTTTATATTTTCCATAACCCACAACTCCAACAGCTTCTGTTGTCGCATTTTTTACATTATTTTTAAAAACTGAAAATTGAGAGTATAGTGCTTCATCTGCTTTATTAGCCTCATCACTTGTAAAAACATAAGTAGCATAATCTAAAGACTTAATATTTCCAACTTTACCATTTTGACAATAGCTACTATAAATAAAATGTCCATTATAACTATTTTCATCGTTATCATTTTGACGATATACAGCAATCAATGTAGGGATATCTTTAATAGACTTTTTAGTTTGAAGATATTTATATAACTTTGGAATAACTTCTTTAGCGTAACTATTAATGCTTCCTTCAGATAAGGTTGCATTTGTTCCACCTTTTGGATCTAAAATAATTGCTATCGACATTCCTTTTAAAGTATATTTATCTCCACTTTTTTCATAATAATCTTGTTCACTGATATTTTCTACCATCTTACTAATTTCTTGACCATCTACTTTTTCACCATTTAAAGGTTGTAAAGAATATTTTTCTTTCTTTAAAAGTTGATATTTATCTTTTTGGACAAGTTGTAACCCTTCAGACATATAATAATCTGAAGTCGAGAAATAATCTGTCGATAAAGCTTGTAATTCTCTACCTATTGTTTGAAAATCTTCAGATGAAGAAAAATCTTGATAAAAAGTTTCTCTTATTAAATTTGTTCCTAAATTAACAATAGGATAAAATGAATCATCTAATGAATCTGTAGACGATGTATCTTGACTACTTTTTGTTTCTTTTTTACTTGTTTTTGACGTACATCCTGTACAAAGAAGTAAACATAATATAACTGTAAATAGTTTTTTCATAAGCGTCCTCCTTTTTTGGCACATTATAGCATAAAATTATGATTTTATCATTTCCATAAACATTTCTTCTGTTAAAACTGGAATATTTAAAGATTGTGCTTTTGTAAGTTTACTACCAGCATTTTCTCCAGCTAATAAATAAGTTGTTTTTTTAGAAACGGATCCTGAAACTTTTCCCCCATTATTTTCTATTAAAGCAGCTGCTTCTTTTCTAGATAATGTAGGAAGTGTTCCTGTAACAACAAAAGTCATATTTTCTAATAAAGATGAACTTTGAGTATCTTCAATTTCCATTTTTAATCCATATTGTTCTAATTTATGAATCATTTCTTTATTTTTTTCATCTTTAAAATAATCAATTAAAATTTGTGCACTGGTATCACCAATATCATTAACTTCAATAAGCTGTTCATAAGAAGCATTCATTAATTGATCCATAGTCTTAAATTTCTTCATTAATGATTTTGCTGCTGATTTACCTATATTAGAAATACCTAAGGCTGTTAAGACCTTTGTCGCATCATTTTCTTTACTTTTTTCAATTGCATTTAATAAATTATCTGTACTTTTAACAAGACCAATTACTTTTTTATCTAACAATTCTTGTCTTTTATCTTTTAATGTATAAATATCACTAACATCATGAATATATCCTTGATCAATTAAAGTTTCAACATAAGATAAACCAAATCCTTTAATATCCATCGCATCTCTTCCTACAAAGTTAACAACATTTCTAACAAGTTTACTTGGGCATGTAGGATTAGAACATTTGATATCAACTGTTCCTTCTTCTTGATACGTTGGTGCTCCACATACTGGACAAACATTACCTATTTGATAAGGAACACTATTTGCTGGTCTTTTATCTTTATTGACACCTTTAACTTTAGG
The DNA here is from genome assembly GCA_963618275.1 of Bacteroidaceae bacterium. GTDB lineage: Bacteria > Bacillota_I > Bacilli_A > Erysipelotrichales > Coprobacillaceae > Faecalibacillus. The sequence goes on along the minus strand of CAVESC010000014.1, from coordinate 12,021 downwards.
AATGATTTCTCCTGATTTATAAACAATAATTGTATCACCAATACGTACATCTAAACTATCAATAAAATCTTGATTATGAAGCGTTGCTCTAGAAACCGTTGTTCCACATAAACGTACAGGTTCAAAGATAGCCGTTGGTGTAATTCTTCCTGTTCTTCCTACCGAAAGTTCAATATTTAAAAGCTTTGTTTCTTTTTCTTCTGGAGGATATTTATAAGCAACTGCCCAACGTGGTACTTTCGCTGTTTGTCCTAATTGTTGTCTTTGTGCGTAGCTATCAATTTTAACAACCGCTCCATCAATATCATAACCTAATTGATCTCTACTTTCTCCAATCATTTCAATTGCTTGCCATACTTCTTCAAAACTGTGACATATTTTATAATTATCAATTACTTTCATTCCTTGTTTTTTTAGATATTCATAACCTTGACTATGAGTCGTAATTTCTTTTCCTCGAATTTCTTGAATATTGAAAATAAACATTGATAGATTTCTTTGTTTAGTAATACGACTATCTAATTGACGTAAGGTTCCAGCCGCACAGTTTCTTGGATTTGCGAAAGTTTTTTTATTATTCAATTCTTGGATTTCATTAACTTTATCAAAAGCTTCGTTTGTCATATAGACTTCACCACGAACTTCTAAATATTCAATTGGTTCTTTTAATTTATTTTTAACATCTTTGATGACTCTTGCATTGACTGTGACATCTTCTCCTTGAATAATCCCATCTCCACGAGTAATAGCTGTTGTTAAATCACCATTTTCATATCTTAAAGCCATTGATAAACCATCAATTTTATATTCAACCACAAAAACAGGATCAACCAATGTTTCTTGCATTGATTCTACAAATTCTTGAACTTCTTCTTTAGAAAAAACATCTTGTAAAGAAAGCATTGGGACACGATGTCTAACTAAAACACCGGCTTCTCTTTTAGCACTTCCTCCAACATGTTGAGTTGGTGAACTTGGTGTGACATATTCAGGATGATCCTTTTCTAGTTTTTTAAGTTCTTTCATCATCATATCATATTCATAATCACTTATTTCTGGATCGTCTTGGTTATAATAACGATCATTATGATATTCAATTGTTTTTACTAATTCTTCATATCTTTTTAAATCATCCATCATTTTCTCTCCTTTTTAAATCTTTTTCATTATAACAAAATAATGACATACTAAAAAGAGAATTCAAAGAATTCTCTAATTTGTAAGTTTTTTCAAAGCTTTATGATTGGCCATTAAAGACTTAAGCCCTGCTGGAAGTTCAAAAGCAATATCTAAAATATTCTTATTGACCTTAACAACAACACCTTTACCAAAAATATCATGATTTACAAGGTCTCCTACTTTCCAATCATCAACCTTATTATCCCCAATCAATTCTGCTTTAGACACTGTTTGTTTAGGTACATAGTCTGTTGTTTTAAAACGAGGCTTACTTCCACTATGAACAATCCCTTCATTTCCTACTTCATCAATAAAACGACTAGAAATCTTAGGCGAATCTGTTACAAAACTAAATCCTTCACTATCCGTTAAGAAAAGTTGTTTCTTCGCTCTTGTAAAGGCAACATAAGCAAGTCTTCTTTCTTCTTCAAGGCCATCATCTCCATCTTCAGCTAAACTTCTAAAGCTTGGGAAAATTCCTTCCGATAGCCCTAAAACAAAGACATAATCGAATTCTAGACCTTTAGCCATATGAATCGACATTAAAGAAACATATTGACCTTGATCAATTGCATCATTATCTGTATATAAAGAAATATCTTGTAAATAGTTTTCTAATGTTGGTGCATCTTCATGAGAAACTTGGAAATCATAAATTGAACGTTGTAACTCATGAATATTATCAATACGATTATCTTCTAAATCATTTTTTAACATTTCAATGTATCCAACATCAATCATTAATTGTTCAAACATTTCATGTAATGGCAAAGTTGAACGTCTTGCTTTTTCAATTGCTTCAACTAAAATTCGTACTTCTTTTTTAGATTTATTAGATAATCTAATTTCATCACTATGAAGCGTTAAAGCATCATAAAGTGAAATTTGATGATTAAGTGCTACTAATTGAATATTTTCTAATGTTTTTTTACCAATTCCTCTGGCTGGTGTATTGATAATTCTTTCAAAAGCTAAATCTTCTTGATTACAAACAAGTCTTAAATAACTTAAAGCATCTTTAACTTCTTTACGATTAAAGAATTTTAAACCACCAAAAATACGATAATCAATTCCTTTTCTAATTAATACTTGTTCAATTGTACGTGATAAATAGTTTGCTCGATATAAAATTGCAATATCACGATAATTAACACCTTCTTGATTATTTACAATATCTTCAATTTTATTAGCAATCCAGTTAGCTTCTTCTTCTTCACTTTTAGCAACATGATGAATTACATCTTCACCACCGGTTTGTTTAGTAAAAAGATTCTTTTCTAAACGTTGACTATTTTTACGAATTAAATTATTAGATACTTTTAAAATATTACCTGTTGAACGATAGTTTTGATCAAGAATGATTGTTTTATTAGGTTTAAAATCTTTATCAAAATCTAAAATAAAATGAACATCGGCTCCTCTAAAACTATAAATTGTTTGATCAGGATCTCCAACCACACAAACAATAGCATATTTAGATAATAATTGAACTAAATGATATTCAATTTCACCAACATCTTGGAATTCATCAACATGAATATATTGGAATTTTCTTTGCCATTTTTCTAATATATCTGGATAATTATCTAAAATATAAACAGCTTTTAATAATAAATCATCAAAATCTAATAAGAAATGATCTTCTTTATAATTTTCATAAGCTTCATAGACTTTTGCTTTTTTGAGTTCTCCAGAAAATTGTCCAGCAAGTTCAATAGCTCTTTGTGGAGAGACTCTTGCTGTTTTATATGAAGAAATTGTATTGATCATACTTTTAATAGAAATGACTTTAGCGTCTATTTCTAATTGTGTATAAAGTTTTTTTATTAATGCTTTTTGATCTTCTTCATCCATAATCGTAAAATTACTTGGATAATTTAAAACATTAATATGTTGTCTTAAAAATCTAACACATAAAGAATGAATGGTACAAATAAGTGTCCCGCTACCATGAATACCAACAACTTCATTCACTCTTTCTTTCATTTCATTAGCAGCCTTATTAGTAAAAGTAATTGCTAGAATTGAACGTGGATCAATTCCTACATCTTGTATTAAATGTGCAATACGATAAGTCACAACTCTTGTTTTTCCAGAACCTGCCCCCGCAATAATTCTTAAGTGACTATCTAAATACGTTGCTGCTTCTTTTTGATTTTTATTTAACAATGTATCTAAATCCATTTATTTCACCCCTATTTATCTTATTATATTACATGGATAACGATAGAAAAAGAGAAATCTTTCATTTCTCTTTTTAATATTGATGTGATAAACCAACGATATTATTAATATCTTCAACACCAAGTTTTTCAAGTTCCTTTGGTAAATCTTGAATAATTTTATAACAAGCATACGGATCAACAAGGTTTTGACAACCAATCGCTACCGCACTTGCTCCAGCAACCATCATTTCAATAACATCATGAGCACTTGAAATACCACCCATCCCAATTACTGGAATCTTAACAGCTTTACTAACTTGATGAACCATACGTAAAGCTACTGGGAAAATAGCTGGTCCTGAATAACCACCTGTACCATTAGCGATAATTGGTTTTCCTGTTTTGATATTAAAACGCATACCTACTAATGTGTTGATCATTGTAATCCCATCAGCTCCTGCTTCTTCTACTGCCTTAGCCATCTCTACAATGTCTGTGACATTTGGAGAAAGTTTAACATACACTGGTTTTTGAGAAACAGCTTTTACTTTACGTGTAACATCAGCTGCCATTTGTGGATTTGTCCCAAATTGAATTCCTCCACTATGAACATTCGGACAAGAAATATTAAGTTCTAATGCTCCTACCATATCATGTGTTGAAATACGTTTAGCTGTTTCAACATAGTCATCAATACAGCTTCCACCAATATTCGCGATGACTTTATCATTATAACATTTACGAAGCTCTTCTAACTCATGAGACATGACCGCATCAACACCAGGATTTTGGAGTCCAATTGCATTAAGCATTCCACTTGGTCCTTCAGCAATACGTGGTAAAGGATTTCCATAACGTGGTTCAAGGGTTGTTCCTTTAATCATAATACTTCCTAAAACATTAATATCATAAAATCTTGTAAATTCATAACCAAATCCAAATGTTCCTGATGCAGGAATAACAGGATTTTTCATTTCTAAACCTGGAAGTTTAACTTTTAAATTAACCATTTACAATAACCTCCTCACTTAATAAAATTGGTCCTTCTACACAAATACGTTTATAAGGTTTTGTTTTTACTTTGCATGAACATCCCATACATGCTCCAAAACCACAACCCATTCTTGCTTCAAAAGAAAGTTGTCCATGTTCTGGATAATTTAAAGCAAGTGCATCTAACATAGGTTCTGGTCCACATGTATAATAATGATCAAATGTAAGATTTGCATTTTTGATCACGTCAATAACTGTTCCTTTAACTCCTAAAGAACCATCCATTGTCGCAATTAAAACATCACCAAATTCTTGGAATTTATCAATATAGAAAACATCTTTTTTAGAAGAAAATCCTAAAACAGTTGTTACTTCAATTCCTTTTTCTTTTAATTTTTTACCTAAATTGTAAAGAGGTGGTGTTCCAAGTCCTCCCCCAATAAGTAAAGCTTTTCCTTCTTGAACTGTAAAACCATTTCCTAAACCAATTAAACAATCCAATTTATCTCCAATTTGTTTATTCTTTAAAATTTCAGTTCCTTGACCAACAACTTTAAAAACAATCACAATTGTATTTTCATCATAATCTGAAATAGACATTGGTCTTCTAAGATAAGGTTGTAAGCTTTCATTAATTTTAATATTAATGAACTGACCCGGTTGACTAATATATTTAGCCCCTTCTCCTTTTAAAGTCATTTCATAAACATCATCTGCAATGTTTTCAATCTTTGTAATTTCCATTAACCCTTGATAGTTCATAAATTCCTCCTATAATTTTTCAATCTTTCCATCTAAAATATGATATTTTACTAAACCAAAACATTTTGTATCTAAAAATGGGGTATTCTTTGCTTTTGAGTAAATATTATCTCTGGTAATTGTATATTCTTCATTTAAATCAATGATAGCAATATTTGCTTTTTTACCAACTGCCATATCATGATCCAAACCAATGACTTGACTTGGATTGACTGTCATACATTTTAAAACAGTTTCTAAATCTAATAAATTCTTTTTAACCAAATAAGTATATACAAGACTGAAAGCATGTTGATTGCCAATAATACCAAATGGTGCTTGATCAATTGGTTTTAACTTTTCTTCATCACTATGAGGTGCATGATCTGTTGAAATACAAGTCACTGTACCATCTTTTAAACCTTCAATTAAAGCATCTAAATCTTCTTTGCTTCTAAGTGGTGGATTCATCTTATAATTTGGATTTAAGTTTTTAATATTTTCATCTGTTAAAATCAAATGATGTGGACAAGCTTCTCCTGAAACAGGTAATCCTTGTTTTCGATATTCTCTTAATCCTGCCACAGTTTCTTTAGTAGAAATATGACAAATATGATAACGATTACCAATTTCTTTAGATAATTGTAAATCACGTAACGCATGATTATATTCTGAAGCATTATTGATTCCTACAAGACCATTTTCTTTAGAAACACGTCCTAAGTTAATACATGCTCCTTTTTCAAGTTCTCCTTCGTCTTCACAATGGGCAACAATAATACTATTGATTGCTTTTGCTTCTTTCATGGCTTTTTCCATCATTTCTTTACTTTGAACACCTTTTCCATCATCAGAAAAGCCTTGTACAATATCAAAAGCATTATTTTCTTTAAAATCAACAAGCTCTTGTCCTTTTAAATCTTTCGTAATAGCACTATAAGTATATGTATGAATCGAACTATCTTTTTTAACTCTTTGAATAAAATCTTCAATTGTTTCTTTATCATCCATACATGGATTCGTATTAGCCATCGCTACAATATGCGTATATCCTCCATATTTAGCAGATAAAGTTTCTGTTTTAATAGTTCCTTTATGTTCAAATCCTGGTTCACGTAAATGAACATGAAGATCAACAAAACCTGGTGTTACTAAAAGATCTGTACAATCAATCACATTTTCACCATCTAAATCATGACCGATTTGACTAATTATTTCACCATCAATTTCTACATCTAATTTTTGAATTTTATTTTGGTAAAAAACATTTCCATTTTTTAATACTGTTTTCATAGTTTCTCCCTTTTTCGATTAAAAACATCTTTATTTTTATCATATAAAGTATACTAAATGATACTTCTTTTTTCAATGAAAAAACGGCATAAAAAAACAGCCAAGAAGGCTGTATTTTTATTATCTTTTTTTATTATTTTTTCTTGCTGCTTCAGATTTTAATTTTCTTTTTAATCCTGGTTTAACATAGAATTCTCTTTTACGAGCTTCAGCAAGGGTACCTGTTCTAGATACTTGTCTTTTAAAACGACGTAAAGCGTCATCTAAAGATTCGTTTTCTCTTACTACAGTTTTTGCCATGATGATTCCCCCCTTTGACTCTTAATTTACAAAAGTATTATATAGAGAATCTTTCCTAATTGCAAGAAAATATTGTTATTTTTAAGTATAAATATTAATTTTTTGCGTATAATATCCTTTTTTGCCCTATTTATGCAAAAAATCACTAGAATTTGGTAGTTTTATCAACTTCTTTTCAATATAGCTACAAGATGGAATTATTTTCATAGAATTGTCTTTTATATAGTCCATCAAAGCATCAAAAAGCTTTCCTGCCATCCCTTGACCTTGATATTTTTCATGAACAACTGTTGAAATAACATCAATCACATTTTCTTCTTTTTTAACATATTTAATATAACCGACTTCTTCATCTTAATCTTTTAAAACAATAAGACCTTCTTTATATTCTATTTTCATATATGTACTCCTTTCTTATTTATAATAAAGCAGAAATTATTCCACAAATAATAGCTGCAATTATTGGATAAAAAACAAGTGTTATTAACCATTTTTTAAGATGAACTTTTAAAGGAATATAAGGCATTAAATCTTCTGTTTGAGGAATGATCCAAGCTTTTGTATGTCCTACCCATAAAGTATCTACCACAATACGATCAAAAACACCCATGATAAGTAAGATACCTAAAAATTGCATAAAGGCAGGTAAGAATTCTCTTGCTCCATTAATTACATAAACACAAATAATAGAATAGCCAAAATAAAAAAGTAAACCCCATGTTTTAAAACGTTTTCCACTTGTTTTAATCTTTTCTTCTGTAATTAATCCTAAAGAAACAACTCTTTCTTGTACTTCTTTATCATATAAATAAACCATATTCACTGGTCCATCTTTAATCCCCCATGCACAACTCAAATAAAGACATAAACTTAAAATAAGACCTTCAATAATAACATTCATATAAACCTCCTTTAAAATAAATCTAACATATTATCTAAATAAATAGCTTCTCTTACATGTATTTGATATTCGGGCTTTACCATATAATAAAGTAAAAATTCTAACACTAAAGCACTTCCTAAACTTCTACCTTCTATTTTAAATTGAGAAAAGCCTTTTGGCAGATAATTATTTTGAATATCTTCGACACTAATAAAACTCGGATTTTGCATTGCTTTTGAAAAGCGATATCCTTCTTTAGAACCAGGAGCCTTGCATACATGATCTAAACAATCTTCTCCTAGATTTTGACGGCTAACTGTTTCATAACATTTCTTTCGCTCAAGACATCCTATAAAACAACATTCATTACATAGAAATTCAACTTTATCCTTATCTTTTTGTGAAAGATTTTCTAATTGTTGAACTTTATTTAAACGAAAATCAGGAACAACATATAAAAAGTCATCTCTCTTTAATTCATCTACTAATTGTTCAAATTTTGTAAGAACCTTTGTTGTTGAAGAAACAAAATAAAAACGTGGATATTTCTTTTTTAAATATTCTAGTAATAAATCAGAATGAATGATAATTCCACTTTGAATCTCACTATTTTCAAATAAAGCACAAAGGTCATTACATCTTTTATCTTGAAGATGTTTTTCTTGGAGTAAAGAATTGCTGAAAGTAAGTCGCGAGGAAATATGATATTGATTCATAAGAGAAAGCACTTCATAAGGGTTTTGATTTCCTTCACCAAGACGTCCTCCACCCCATAAACAATCTTCAGGACTTCCATAAATAGAACCTATTTCACACCAATCGTAAAAATATTCACGATGATGATAAAATAGTGGTAAAAAGACTTTATATAATTCATAAAATTCAAACAATCCTGGTAAATGAAAATAAGCTTTTTTCTTTTTTAATGTTTCCATTTTTCTCCTTTCACTCTTTGATATGATCTAAATTTTTCCAACCATAACGTATAATAGAAATAATCATCGACAATTCACTCACAACTTCATCTAAAATACCTGCCCAAGAGCCAACAATAAGATCATAAACAATCCAAAGTGGAGAATTAATCAACATCCCTGCAAGACGTATTTTACGCGCATTGTTACTATATCCAGCAATCGTTGCAGCAATATTAGCCATCACTGGTAACATAGAAATCCACCCTGACCACGTAAAAGCCATTCCTACTAATTGTAGAGTACAAATAAGCATACACATTTTTTTACTCTTTAATTTTTCATTTTGACTACCTAGGCAAAATGAACGAATTGTATTTAAGATATAGCTGATTCCTCCAGTAATAGCACCCAGTAATAAAAGATGAAATGTATAGCATAAATAAGACACAAATTGCACTCGAAAAAGATTTTTATTACTTTTGCATTGAAAAGAAATAAAAAATAAAAAAGTGCCTATTAACCCTATAATTTGTATAACAAAATCACTTTTCATTAAAAATCTCCATTAATAATCAAAAAGTAGCACTGTTCCATTTTCTAAAGAAAACTTTGCTGCTTGCCATAAAATAGAAAAAGCAAATTTAGCTAGTGATTCCGTATTATAATCATCTCCATAGCCTTCGCTCTTTTGCCAAGATATAATCGTTTTCTCATCTGCATTCCATTCAAAACGGTTATATCTTTCTAATTCAGCTAAAAGTAAAGAACTTGTTGATAGTGTGCATTTTTCATCATTAGGTAATACATAATTAAACATGATGTTACGTTTAATTGGTATCCACCAACCACTTCCATCAAATAATGAAACTTGAAAGTCTTTTGTTTCTAGGAATTCTTTAACAATTGGATGTTCATAAATATTGATATTTCTTTCAATAGTTTTTGGTACTTCTTGATTTGTATATTTTGCGGAAATATATAATAGTAAAGCATTTAAAGCATCCCAATCTGGCTTATTTGTATAATAAGGTGTTGTTTGATAATCTTCATGCCATAAAACATCATCCATTTTTAAGCCATAAATGATGTTATCTCTCCAATTTGTAGTAATATCCAAAACTTCTTCAATAGATAAATCTTCTTCCTCTTGATCTGCGCGAATTGTTTGAAACTTTAAACCATGACTTTCAGCATATTGTTGTGCTTTTGTTTTCCAATGGTGGGTATAATAACGTGTTAACGTTCCTGAATAAACATCTAATCCCATAATAATCTCCTTTAATTCTCATTTAAAAATTTATGAGCCCCTTTTAAAAACAATTCATATCTTTTTTGTGTTACCTTGTTATCTTCTTCATTCCATACTTCAAAGATATATTCTTTATTCTTTTGAATTATAGAACATAATTGTTTTGCCGTATAATATTCATCATTTAAGTTATATAATTTTATAATTCTTTTATCTAAAGTTTTATTATAAACATCTTTACTCGTATATCCTTGTATATGCGTTAATGGATCTATACATTGTTCATGATACTTTTTACAAGGTTTACAAATATCATCTCCATTAATTGTTAATTTTAAATCAACAGATGGATTATCAATAATTTCATTAGCAACCTTATAAAAATCATGTCCCATTTTTTCATCAGGAACAAATCTATCTATCCCAGATCCATATAATTTAATAATATCAATAAAATGATGTGGTTTAATTAAAATTGAGTCCATTAATTAATCTTCCTTTCTAAAATTCACCCTCTTTATATGCTCTTGCAATAACATAAGAAGGTTCGTAAAATGCCCCATTTGTATAATTATCAATTATTTTACAAATACCATCATTATAAACACGAATAATACCCGATACATAATCTTCATTTAATAAAGCCGTATCTACAATAAGACGCATATATACCTTTCCCATATCTAAAGGTGTCGGTATAATTGTACATAATTCTTTATCAACATCTTTTATATTAAATGTTCCTTTTTCTAAATGATATTCATTGATCCAATCATCAACAACTTTATCAGGAGTTTCACAATGCAACACATTTGCTAGACTAATAAGATGATAAAGATTTTCATAACCAAGAGCATTAACAACATATTTATTTCTTTGATGTATTTTACGTGCAACACGTTCAATCATTGAACACATAAAGAAAAGATCATTTTGTTGAATTTTTTCGTCTTCAAAATATTTATTAATCATAATGAATAGCTCCTTTTAAAATGAAGTTGTTTTAAAGCTTTCTCACTACAAAATACAATTTGATGTGTAGGATATTTGAATTTAACCAATTCCCAAAAAGCAGTTCTTGAAATTTCTCCACGTGTAAAATCATCAACATAATTCCAAATAGTATCATCTGCCATTGGTCCTTCTACCATGTCATAATCATGTTTAATACCTTGTCTACAAGCAACAACAAAATCAAGCCATTCATCTGTCATTTCATCAAATACGAGTATATTTAATGATTTATTTTCTAAATAATCATAAACATTAACAACATGTCCATGTTGTTTAACTAATGCCCAACGTTTTGCTTGTCTTTCTAAATTTGTACAATAGAAGCCATAGCCAAAATCTTTATAATAACCATCAGTAATAATCTTAGGTTGATCTACAACTACATTACTTCCATGAAATAATTCCATTCACATCATCCTTTCTTTAATTCTTCTAATACTTTTCTTACATTATGAGCAGCATCTTCTTGTATTTCGATAATTCTTGCTCCTCTAGCTTTGGCAACTTCTCTTAAATCAACAGATATTCCTGTATGAAATGAACATCCTACTACCAAAAAGATATCTCCTGGTTGTAATTTATAAACCATTTCATACGCCTTTTGATAATTTGGTGCTGGATCACCATAAAGTACCGGCTTATTATATAAAGAATACGCAATATCCATTTCATCATCTTCTGGTAAACCACCATGTAATTCTAAAGCATCACTTCCAGCAAGTTTATGCAATCCATCAATATTCATCGTAATAATTGGTACATGATACTTTGCTAAAGCAATATGAGCATCATTTGGTTTAGCCCCTTTCATATTGGCTTTAAGCTGTTTAATAACTTCATTATATTCTTCATGATGTGTATTGGCATAACTTCTAAATAATTTTTCTCTTACATCTGGCCTTTCCATAAATGTTGGTATATTACTTTGTTTTGATATACCTGCTCCTGTAAAAGCTAATATTTTCATATAAATCAACTGGTATATTGTAATTGACCCATCTAAGTAGTCATCTACAATATACTTTCCTTTCTATCAATCTTATTTATCCGCGATTGATTACGGTTTGTATATTCTATAATATTGAAATATGTGAATGTGGATTTGTATGAATCATTGTGGCTTGACTACTTTAAGGAGTTTCTTACCACACCTTATTCCTAAACAATGATTAGTTAGATGAGTCTTTGAATTCCTATTTTGAACCAGGTTTTGTGGTTTAAGTGTTGTGGACACCATTTCACATAATTTATTTTGAAAGGATTTTTACATATGAAATTAATTGGCAT